>CALZHQ010000020.1 GCA_945787295.1 uncultured Desulfuromonadales bacterium | reverse complement strand
AAGGCACGCCGGACGAAATTCGCAACCATCCTGCGGTTATCACCGCATATCTGGGAGATGATGTAATCTGATGCTGCTGCAAGTTGAAAATCTCGAAGTTAAGTATGGCAATATCCAGGCGCTCCACGGGATCAGCTTTCATGTCAACGAAGGCGAGATCGTCACCCTGATCGGTGCCAACGGTGCAGGCAAGACCACCAGCCTCTACTCCATCACCCGGCTGCCACCACCAGAAGCGCCGAAAGTGGTCGGCGGCGATATCAAGTTTATGGGCGAATCGATCCTCAAGGCCCGGCCGAGCGACGTGGTGAAAAAGATGCACCTCGCCCTCTCCCCTGAAGGACGGCGGATCTTTGGCAACCTGTCAGTCATGGAGAATCTCAAAATTGCCACCTACTCCCGTGCCAAGGGGGCCGACCTGGATGCCGAATACGAGCGGATCTTCGACCTCTTCCCACGCCTGAAAGAACGTCGTAACCAGCGCAGCGAATCGCTCTCCGGTGGCGAGCAACAGATGCTGGCGGTTGGCCGGGCGCTGATGACCGGCTGCAAAATCCTGCTGCTCGATGAGCCCTCGATGGGGCTGGCGCCGGTGCTCAAGTACGAGCTGTTCCGTAAGCTGAAGCAGCTCAACGAAGAAGGGATGACGATCTTGCTGGTTGAGCAGAATGCCAATCTGGCCTTGCATTTGGCACACCGGGGGTACGTACTCGATACCGGCAATATTGTCGCCGAGGGGACCAGTGAGGAGTTGCTGGGTAATCCTGAGGTGAAAAAAGCATATTTAGGCGGCTAATGTCTCAACATCCAACTCAGTTTCTTTGTCGCTACGCTTTATTACGACATTAGACAGCCACGTCAGACCACCCTGCTGACGGTCAGAATACAGGTTTCTTTAGTTCGTTTCTTAACACAACACTTTGAAAACTGGCACAGATGATTGAAACGAATGAAGACCACTCCCTCGATTTAAAACTCTGTATTGAATGTGGTGGGCGGTGCTGCCAGGGGAGTCCTGGAGTCTGGATTGACCCCGAACGTTTTTTCGAGATTTTTTTTGCAGGGCAACATTTGACGCTAGCACAACTGCGAAAACGAAAAGCTGAATTGGGGCTGGTATTATGGGAAAACACTGGAGTCCCGGTCCCTGCCCCCCGCTCATTGGCCTCAGGATGCGCGTTTCTCGATGCTAACGGCTGTCGATTATCGATGACTGAGCGACCATGCCAATGTTTAGCACTCATCCCAAATTATGCAACGCTTGATCTGCAGCAGGGCTGTCTTTGCCAGCTGCCAAAGCAGTTTAACAGTGCCGCAGGCCAGCAGCGCTGGCGAAACTACTGGCAGACCCATTAACCCCTGGCCCCCAACAAAGTAAAGGGGACAGGCTCCTGTGGAGAAGCCCCGAACCGGAGTTTTCCTCATGAACCACAAAATCAGAAACAGCCAGAATATCTCCAAAGATTGCATGGTCTGCGGCATCGAAAACCCGTTCGGCCTCAAGACCCGATTCTATGAAACCACCGACAACGAAGTGATCGGCCTGTTCCAGCCGATCGACCAGCACCAGAGCTATCCGGGCATCGTCCACGGTGGAATTTCAGCGGCGATTCTGGACGAGACCATCGGCCGGGCAATCATGGCTTATCACGACCAGAACAGCTTCGGCGTAACCGTCGACCTGCAGGTCAAATACCGGAAACCGGTGCCGTTAGGAGTAGAGCTAAAGGTTGTCGGTCGTATCACTAAAGAGGGTGGCCGGATGTTTGAAGGCAGCGGAGAACTTTACTTACCGAATGGCGAGATCGCGGTCTCGGCCACTGGCAAGTTTTTAAAACGACAAGTCGATCAGATCACCGATAGCGCCTTTGCCGAAGAGAGCTGGTTCTGTCCGGATAATAAATGTCCGGACGAGTTATCAGTCGGCAAGGAATCATCCGCACAGGCTAAAAGAACAATTTGCGCTCAGTCTCAAAAGCCATCTTTTCACCAGAAATAGGGTCGGTAAATTTCACGCTGCGGGCAAGCAACTGCAGCGGGTTCTCCAGATCGTCAGCCTGCTTGGGCAGTAACTCGGGATAATACCGGTCGTTGAGGATACCGAAGCCGAGTCCGCTCATATGCACTCGGAGCTGATGCTGCTTACCGGTCTGCGGATGGAGCAAAAAATGCGCCCGCTGGTCATTGTAATCCACCAGTTCAATCCGCGACCGAGCATTAATGGCCCCGGCAACGGCCTTGCTCCGAAACCATGGCTCCGCTTTCACCAGACGATTCTCCACCGTCCATTCCCTTGCGGTCAAACGCTGCGAAACCACCGCCACGGCCTGATAGGTTTTCTCAATCCGGCCGGCAGCAAAGAGCTCACCGTAAAGTCCACGGGTCGCCCGATTCAAAGAAAACAGCACCAGCCCTGAGGTCTCTCGGTCGATCCGGTGGAGGGGAACCAGATCGCTGTTGCCGGTTTTCAGTTTCAGGCGGTGGAGCAGGCACTCATTGACATAAGGCCCCGCGGGCACTACAGGGAGAAATGGCGGTTTGCAGGCGACGAGCAGCTCATCATTTTGAAAGAGGATCTTCTCTTCCAGCGGGATCAGCGGTTCCTGTTGCGATTCGCGAAAGTAAAAGAGGCGCTGCAGCGGAACATAAGACGTCTCGCAGTCAATCGGACTCCCCGTCTCACCCAGAACCTTGCCCTGCAAAATCCGCTGCTGCCAGACCGATCGCCCAACAAAGGGAAACCTCTGCGCTAAAAAATCGAGAATTGCAGGATAGGGTTTTGGGGCGCGAGGGAGGCTGACACATGACGGGTATTTGGAGATCCCCAAGTTCGGTCCTATTTCGTCTCTATGCGGAGCCTCCAGATGGGCACCGAACAGTTTTCAAAGCAGAAATTATGCAACCATCGCCCGGCGAGCTTCTCTCTCCAGCGCTTCGAGACGCGAATCTTCAATCTCTTGCAGCACATCATCGACATCGGCCGCCTTGGTGCTGCCGACAAACTGGCCGGTTAATGGAATCCCCGGAAGCAGATCACCGCTTTCGTAGATATTCCAGATTTCCTCGGCAAAGGCAGTGGTCAACAGTTCGGGAGCAAACTGACCGAAGTAAGCAGCCAAGTTATCGACATCCCGCACAAACAGCCGTTTAGCATTGTTGTTTGCGGCAGCGTCGATGACCTGCGGCAGATCGATGATGACCGGCCCGTCGGCGGCGACCAGAATATTGAACTCGGAGAGGTCACCGTGAATCAGTCCGGCGCAGAGCATGCGCACCACCTCGTCGATCAACAAACGGTGATACTGCAGGGCCAAGGTTCTGGTCAGACGCAAATCGTTAAGACGGGGAGCAACATCGCCAGCGCCATCGAGCACCAGATCCATCAGCAAAACCCCTTCGGAAAAGATATGCGGTTTGGGAACGCGCACGCCGACGGCAGCCAGACTACTGAGGGCATCGACCTCGGCGTTCTGCCAGACCACTTCCTGCTCCTTACGACCGTATTTACTGTGTTTCTCCAACGCCCGCGCACGACGGCTGTTACGCACCTTGCGACCTTCGGTATACTGCGTCTGCTTACTGAAACTACGATGCTGAATATCTTTGTAAACTTTGGCACAGCGCATTTCGCCATGAGAGCGCACCACGTAAACGTCAGACTCTTTTCCGCTCATCAACTGGCCAAGAACCTCGTCTATCAAACCATCCAGAAGCAGAGGTTCCAACCTTTGGGGAATTTTCATAGTAACTTTTCTATCCAATCTTGCTGCGCAAAAAAACGATCATTCTGATCCCGTCGCGCAAGCGTTAATAACAGCGGCCTGAAACCATACCGGTTTCAGGCCGCCTGCCTTGTATCATGATCTCAATCCGGGATGAACAAAAAACCTCCCGGGCTACTACTTCTTTTCAGCTTTTTTGGCTTTTTTATCGGCCTTTTTTTCTTTCATACTTTTGGCCGGTTCTTTTTTCTCCGACTTTTTGCTGTCCATACCTTTACCCATAACTTTTCCTTCTCATTCGCAATACAGTTTTTTTCGACACAATATTTTGTCCATGGTAGCACGTTTAGCTTTCCGAGGTGTTATCTCAACCGCCTGCACAGCGTAATCGGCAATGTCACCCATAAATATTGCCCCTACTGTCTCGTCCACTATTGTCATTCTCAAATTGACTGCAGGCGAAGGATCTTTGAGAATAGCCTATATGATCTAATTGAAAATGGGGAACACTAAATGCTGGCGGTCAGGCGCGCACTGATGACCGGATGCAATTTACCGCTGTTTGACGAACCATCGATGGGTATCTGCTTGATACCGTGAATATTGTTGCTAAAGAGACAAGTGAAGAGTTACTGGGGATCCAGACATGAAGAAAGCCTACTTGGCGGCTAACTCAAAATCCATGTGTTAACTTATAATGCCGCTGCTGCGGCTATCGCCAGCGGTGTTATTTTATTCCGCCTGGAGAAAATAGGCTTTAGAGATTATTCGCTCTCTGCAGCCATTCGCCCAAAGGTGAGTAATTCTTTCGTGTCGAGCAATATATTGACAGCACTCTCGGATTTCCCCAGTCCTTTGATATAGCAGGCCTCTTTGGCACCAGTTCGGGGTGGTGGTTCTATTTTCCCAGCAGGTATTTCTTTTACGTCATTTACCCGGTCGACCAGAAGACCAACCGTAATGTTTTCAAATCGAACAAAAATCATACAGGTACGTTCATCTGAAGCACGTTCGGACATTCCGAAACGCAAACGAACATCCATCACCGGAATAACAAGACCGCGCATATTGACAACCCCTTTTAGATAATCAGGCAAATCGGGTACTGAGGTAATCCGCTGAATACCGGTAATTTCAATGATATGAGCGACTTCAAGACCGTAATTTTCTCCATTGACATGAAAGGTTAAAAACAGATCTTTTTGTGAATTTTCGCTATCCTGCGCTGAATTGAGAGCCTTACTAATTTCTTCTGTCATCACAATCTCCACCTGGAGAACAACACGAATGACAGGGCCTCACGCGTATTATCCTTGACCTTAAACGTTTCCTATAAAGACTATTCCAGTTCAAACTACACTGCCAGCCAAGTGGGCGATAGTGAATTTCATTGCCACAACATTAGAAATATAAATCAAGGCCCCTCTAAAAAAGTTAAGCTGACGAGTAAAAGGTAGGCTGACCTGTAAACAATCAAACTTTTTAAGGCCACTCCTGATTTGTCAGGGGTGGCTTTTTGCATTTTGTGATCTAAACTCAAAACATAGAGACCGCCGTGGGGGCAGGCGCCAATGGTGCCTCAAGCGAGTTTTTGAAAGGTAGCACATGAAATCTAAAATACCGATATCCATCCTCCTCATGTGTACTCTCGCTGTGCTACCCGGTTTAGTGCAAGCGATCGAAACATCCCCGGCTGCTCAGGAAATTGAGCTCAAGCAGCTAAAAATTCACTACGCCATTCTACAGGCAGAAAAAAAACAGCTGATAAGCGAACGTCAGGAACTTGAGGAAAAGCTCGCCGCTCTGAAGAGCAAACTGGGCAACGAGAATAAAGCTCTGAAGCACCAGCTAAAGCTACAGAGCTCTAAAAAAGTGGACCTCATGCTCCGGCTGGACAAGCGGGATAAAGAGTTAAGGCAGGCACAAAAGGAAAAAGGAGTGATCACCGCTGAGCAGTTATCAGAACGTTCGGCAGATAAAAACTCCCGTGAAAAACAAGAGCAATGGAAAAGTGATCAACAGGCTCTGGAAGAGAAGTTCGCCAGCATCCAGAAGAAACTTACAGAACAACAGAACCTGGCCCAGGGCGCTGAAATCAAGCGACAACCGCTTCAAGCCGATTTGGCTACCGCAGTTGAGCAGGGCCGAAACAACGAACTACTCCTGCACAAGACTGGCGCTGAAAAGACGGCCCTGACTCGACAAATGGCAATACTCACGGCAGAACAAAACCCGCCGGCAAGAACAATGGTTCTCCAGCCGCCCCCCGGGCAAAAAAAGAGCTCCCAGACAAGTCGCAAAACAGGGCTGAAAAAACCGACAGCGCCTGATTCGACGCAGGTCGTATCCAGAATAGAAAGAGCGGTTAATGGCTGGAGCAAGGCATGGACAGAACAAAACGTAGAGAAGTACCTGTCTTTGTACTCACCGGCCTTGCAGTTACCCGCCTCCATAGGCCGCACGACGTCGGAGAAACAGCGCAGAACACGGTTGAAGCGGCCAAAGTTTATCAATGTTTCCCTGGAGGACATCAAAATTGATGTCGTCGATCCGACCTATTCACGAGTCGAATTTATCAAATCGTTCAGATCAAACACTTACGCGGACACAGTGACCAAGCAGCTGGTGATGAAGAAAGAGAACGTAAGCTGGAAAATCTTAAGCGAAAACGAGGTCAAATAACTTGGCGAGGTTTTCGGCTAGGGACTGTCCCGTATTATATTCCTGATCGGGATAGCTGCGCGATCGTCCAATCCATGGCAGCCCAAAGGAGCCGATAGATGAAGATCCAAACAGAAATGACCGATTATCTGGGGATTCAGGACCAGTTCAGCGATGAAGAGAAACTGGTCCGGCAGACCGCCCGCGCCTTTGTCAATGCCGAGGTGCTGCCGATTATCGAAGACTATGCTCAGCAGCAGAAATTTCCTGAACAGCTGATTCCACAGATGGCGAAGCTCGGTTTTCTCGGCGCCTCGTTGCCGCAGCAATACGGCTGCGCCGAACTCTCCAGCACCGCCTATGGTCTGTTGATGTACGAACTGGAGCGCGGCGACTCGGGCCTGCGCAGTTTCGCTTCGGTGCAGGGCGCGCTGGTGATGTACCCGATATTCACCTACGGCAGCCAGGCACAGAAGGATCACTGGCTGCCGAAAATGGCCCGTGGCGAGGCGATCGGCTGCTTCGGCCTGACCGAGCCCGACTTCGGCTCCAACCCGGGCGGGATGCGCACCAAGGCGGTCAAAGAGGAGCATGGCAAATGGCGCCTCAACGGCACCAAAATGTGGATCACCAACGGCAGCATTGCCGATGTCGCCCTGGTCTGGGCGCAGACCGCTGACGGCATCCGTGGTTTTCTGGTCGAGAAGGACACCCCAGGCTTTTCCGCCCCGCTGATGAAAGGCAAGTGGTCAATGCGCGCCTCGGTCACCTCCGAGCTGGTGCTCGACAACGTGCTGGTCGACGAGGAGCAGAGTTTGCTGCCGGAGGCCAAAGGGCTCAGAGCCCCCTTCAGCTGCCTCAACCAGGCCCGCTACGGTATCACCTGGGGCGTGCTCGGTGCGGCCGATGCCTGCTACCAGTGCGCCCTGGAGTACGCCGGCGAGCGGATTCAGTTCGGCAAACCGATCGCCTCTTTTCAGTTGCAGCAGCAGAAACTGGCCGGTATGGTCACCGAACTGAGCAAAGGCCAACTGCTGTCGTTGCAGCTGGCCAAGTTAAGAGATCAGGGGGGTATCGGCCCGGCGCAGATCTCCATGGGCAAGATGAATAACGTCCAGCAGGCGCTGGAAATCTGCCGCACCGCCAGAACCATCCTCGCGGCCAACGGCATCACCGACGAGTACCCGGTCATGAGGCATATGAACAACCTGGAGACGGTTTATACCTACGAAGGCACCCACGATATCCACAACCTGATTATCGGTGAAAAAGTGACCGGAATTGCGGGATATATCTAATCCTTCTGCCTCAAAGGAATGAAGTATGGAATTGTTTGCACAAGAAATCGTCGTCCGCTGGGCCGACCTTGATCCGAACGGCCATGTGCGCCATTCGGTCTATTACGATTACGGCGCCCAGGCACGGATCGCCTACCTGCAGAAACACGGCTTCGGCATCGACTGGATGGCCCGTAACGGGATCGGTCCAGTGCTGTCCCGAGAAGAAGCAAAATTCTACCGGGAGCTGAAATCCGGGGACGAACTGGTCATCGATGTGGCACTGACCGGCGTGTCGGACGACCACCGCAAATGGAGCATCCGTCACCAGATCTGCCGCGGTGACGAGCTGTGCGCTACGATCGACATGGACGGTGCCTGGCTCAATCTGAAAACCCGGCGGATTGTGCAGCCGCCCCAGCAGTTGGTGGATAAGTTTGAAGCCTTGGCACACACAGAGGATTTTCAGCCGATTGTTTTACCGAAGAAAAAATAGGTTTTCTTTGTCCCGATTTCTTTGTAGCTTTAATCTGTTTTTTTCTTCAATCATCAAAAGATTTCCTGGAGTTTCAGATGGGCCTTTCCATTCAAGATCAGCTGCTTAAGGCGGGGTTGGTTGACAAAAAGCAGGTCAAAAAAGCCGTTCACGAAAAAAGAGTGAAGAATCAGAAGAAACGCAAGGGCCTTATCTCTGCCGAAGACAATGAAAAGCAAAGGCTGCAACAACAACAGGTCGAACGGGCGAAACAGGATCGTCAGTTAAATAAAGAGCGGAACCAACAGGCCCAACGCAAAGCCGATCTGGCGGCCGCGCAGCAACTGATTGAGACCAATTGTTCCCCCGTAGAAGAGGGTGATGCGGTCTATCACTATGTCACGGGTGGGAAGATAAAGAAAATTTCGCTGCGGCAGAATATCGCCGACAAACTCGCCCAAGGGCGGATCGGTTTGGCCATGCAGAATGGGGAGCCGGTCCTGATCTCCGTCGAGACGGTTACAAAGGTTTTGACACGGGATAAGAATTCGATTCTCGTCTACAATGACCCAGCGCATATTGAGGATAAATATCCGACCGATTGATAGTAGTCTTTCCGGAAGCTAAGAAAACCTATCCGGAGATGATATTGTTTGACCATCTGATTCTGATTCTTTAGTATCTACAAGTTGTTAACGTCATTTGGAGGGGATTTTGGGAAACTCGATATAGATATGTGAAGCCACGTCTGCCGATGCAGAGGTGGCTTTTTATTTAAAGTCAGCAACTTAAAAGGAGTACGGTTTGCCCATTTCACTCTATCTCATTTGGTTTTTTATCGGCATTGGCTTTCTCATCGGGGAGATGATGGTCCCCGGCTTCATCCTGATTTTCTTTACCGCCGGCAGCTGGGTAGTGGCCGGTACGGTCTTTTTCCTTCCGGAGCTAGAGCTCACCACTCAATTGATTATCTTCATAATTTCTTCTTTGGTTCTGCTCTTCACCCTGCGCCGCTACGGGCTGAATACCTTTAAAGGCAAGAGCAAGACAGGGGTCGATGAAGAATTTTCCAAGGTCGGTCAAAAAGCCGTGGTGACCGAAGCGATCGATAAAGACGGATACGGTGAAATACAACTGGATGGTACCTTTTGGCGGGCAACGGCTGACGTTCAAATTGAAAAAGATCAGAGAGTTGTGGTTGCAGGACAAGAAGCTAACAACAGCATGGTCCTGATCGTTAAACCAATCATCAAAAGCGCAGATAGTAATTCCTAATCCATTTCCTCACCCTTCGGTACAGGAGTATTTAATGTTGACACCAGGTTTAATCATTTTTGCCGTATTGGCCGTCTTTGTCGTTATCGTTCTGGTTAAGACTGCCGTCGTTGTTCCGCAACGGATGGAGTACATTGTCGAAAGGCTCGGCAAGTACAGTAAAACTCTCAGCGCAGGCTTTCATATATTGGTCCCCTTCCTGGATCGCGTTGCTTATAAACGCTCACTAAAAGAGGTGGTCATTGATGTCCAGAGCCAAACCTGTATTACTGCAGATAACATCAGCATCGCCGTCGATGGTGTCCTTTATATGCAGGTTATGGACAGTAAAAAATCAGCCTATGGCATCGACAACTATGAACTTGCCGCAGCGCAGTTGGCACAAACCTCTCTGCGCTCGGTTATCGGCAAAATCGAACTGGACAAAACCTTTGAAGAACGGGACACGTTGAATCAGCAGATTGTTGCTGCCATTGACGCTGCTGCGACCAACTGGGGCATTAAAGTCCTTCGCTACGAGATTAAAGACCTGACACCGCCGCAGACAGTCATGCAAGCGATGGAAGCGCAAATGAAAGCTGTTCGCGAGAAACGTGCCGCGATTGCCACATCTGAAGGAGATCGCGATTCACGGGTCAACCGGGCCAAAGGCTTAAAAGAAGAAGCGATTGCCGTTTCTGAAGGCGAAATGACCAAACGTGTCAATGAGGCCAAAGGTAAGGCCGAAGAGATCAAGTTGGTGGCCGAAGCAACTGCTGAAGGTGTCAAGCTGATCGCTGAGGCCCTGAATGCAGAGGGCGGAGAAATGGCTGCGAACCTGCGAGTGGCGGAACAATACGTCAAGGAATTCGGTCAACTTGCCAAAGAGAGCAATACAATGCTGATCCCTTCCAACATGGGAGACATGGCAGGCATGGTTGCAACCGCAATGTCGATTGTCGGGAAAACCAAAACAGTTCCGACTCACAATTAGAAAGACACAAGAGGAATCCATGCAAACCAACGTCTTCGAACGCACACAGTCTACCGCCACCGAAATCAACGCCAGTTTGTACAACGCCATCATCGGCGTCACCCTATTGATCGGTTTCGGCATCAACTACTTTATGGTCAAGTACATCCCGGTTGAAGCGATCATGAGCATCAACATGTGGGTACTTATTATCGGTTACTTCGCCTGCTGTTTTGCCGGGGTGGCGCTGTTCTCAAAATCGGACAGCCCGCCGGTCAGCTTTTTGGGCTACCTGCTGGTGGTCTCGCCGTTCGGGCTGATCATCAACCTGGTGGTCAGCCGCTACAGCCCCGGCGTGGTGATGGATGCCATTCAGTCGACGGCGATCATCACCTGCATCATGATGATCCTCGGCACCATGTACCCGGCTTTTTTCCGCAGCATCGCCCGTGGCCTGTTCGTGGCACTGATCTGCACCATCATCGCCGAAGTGGTGATGGTCTTTGTCTTTGGCACCCACCACACCATCATCGACTGGATCGTGGTGCTGATCTTCTGCGGCTACATCGGCTACGACTGGGGCCGCGCCAACAGCATCCCGAAAACCGTCGACAACGCCATCGACTCAGCTGCGGCGCTGTATATGGATATCATCAACCTGTTCTTGCGACTGGTAAGGATTCTGGGACGCCGCTAGGCTCAGGCGGAGGCTGAAGAGACCCACATGCCCGTATCCATCATCCTCAATTACCAGCTGACCAAAGATCTTTGGCGACAGTTTTACGAAGCGCACTACAGCTGTGACCGCGAACTGAAGATCCGCTATTTGTGGGGAGCCATCTGCATCATCATCGGCTCACTCGGTTTTGGTGGTTATTACGCGTCGAAAACGATCGCCGGGCTGCTGATGGCGACCGGTTTTTTCGGCGTACTGTCAAAGCATCTGCTGACCTACAAATCGTTGCGCGCGGCCTGCCAGCACCCTTTTTACGGTAAAGAGTTAACCATCTCCGTTTCTCCGGAAGAGCTCTCGGTGCGCAGTGAAAATTCCGGTTACCGCCAGCCGTGGGACAACTTTGTCGGCTACCGAAAACTGGCCCCCGGATTTTTGCTTTACCATGACCGGAGCGCCTTCTTTTTTATTCCAACTGCGGAGCTGACGGCCGGCGAAGCAAATCGAATTGTCCGGATTTTAGCGGCGGCCGAGGTGTCGGAAATCAAGGGTTTCAGAACAAAATAATAGGGGCCAGGCTCCCCAGGTGCCTGTTCCCCTTTTTGCTTCCATTGCTGCCAGCACGCTACCAGGTCTGAGTGGCAGAATCGATGGTGACGGCGAGCGTGGCCCGCAACCAACTGAATTTCGACTTTAGCAGATCAAAGTCCGGCCCCTTGGTGATGAACTCAGCCGTACCTTTAATCAGAAAGCCCGCTCCTGGGCCATTATTACCCGTCACCTTACTACTCCCCAAGGTGATCAAGACCTGATTATTGTAGGCAACATTCGCCTCGGTTTTATGCATATAGCCTGCCGGGATCAGCAATCGTCCCTCCTCTGAAACCCGGAGGTAACTGTTCCAGGTATTCACCATGTGCGGACCCTCTTCACCCAAGGTTGCGATTGCAACCACGCCATCTTTTTTCATTATTTCCTGTAATTTTTCTGGAATCATCGTGACGACCTCCTGCTTTGTTGTCTGGTTATCCTGCTCTTGTTAAAAGAGTCAGTTTTTCTTGAACGACTGTGCGATAATTAGCCTTGGCTTATCGCAACACATGTTTCTAAGCTGCCGTAATGATCGGAAGTGCTATGTTTTTTCTGGACAGCCATGCCCCAATCCCTTTGTTTAAACAGCTCTACAATCAGATGCGAGAACATATTCTCTTGGGCAGATTGCCTGCTGATTCCAAGTTGCCGTCTGTTCGCGACATGGCCAACAACCTTGCGGTCAGTCGCAATACCGTCGATGGTGCCTATCAGGAGCTGTTCGCAGAAGGCTATATCTACAGCAAACCCCGCAGCGGCTATTTCGTTTCGCCCCTTGACCAAGATGCGGCTCCAAGGTCTTTACTGACCAAACCTGACAATCAGCCTCCACCCCTGCAAAGAGCACCGGTCTATCGCTACGATTTCCACCCGGCTCGCCTCGACCAGGCGAGTTTTCCCAATCGCCTGTGGCGAAAGTTCTCAATCGAGTGTCTACGTGAAAATCCCCAACAGCTTTCCCAGTATTGCGACCCTCAGGGAGAACTGGGGCTGCGCTTTTCCATTCAAAGCTATCTGGAACGTTCCCGCGGAGTTGTTTGTGACCCGGAGCAAATTGTTATCACTGCAGGGCTCCAACAGAGTCTCGGCATCGTCGCCAATGTGCTGAAGCAAGATCATTCCTGTGTGGCAGTGGAAGATCCCGGCTATCCTCTCACCAGTGCTGTTTTTCGTAACCATTCATACAGCACTGTTCCGGTTCCGGTCCGATCTGATGGAATCGACCTTGATCTCCTCATAGCGGGAAACAGTACTATCGCCTATGTCACCCCTTCGCACCAGTTGCCGCTCGGCTATGTGATGCCCGTCGCCAAGCGGTTGAAATTGATCGAGTGGGCCGAAGCAGGCGAAAAGTTTATCCTCGAAGATGACTATGACAGTGAACTCCGCTACAGCGGCAAACCGATCCCATCTTTACAGGGTCTGAGACCGCACGGCAATATCATCTACCTGGGGACATTCTCTAAGGTCCTTTCCCCTGCCTTGCGAATCAGCTACATGGTCCTGCCTCGCTCATTGCTTGCAGATTATCGCAGCCTGTTTCAGTACTACTTTTCCTCTGTCTCCCAGCTTGAGCAGCGGACCCTTACAAAATTCATGGAGCAGGGGTACTGGGACCGGCAAATTCGGCGGATGCGCGGCATATATAAAAAGAAGCACGATAAAATGCTCTGGGCCATCGATAAAAACTTTGGCCCCCTGGCCGTAATTGACGGTCAAGGGGCGGGACTCCATGTTGTTCTGCAGTTGCCCCATGCAACCTGCGCTGAAGCAGAGATCATTCGCCAAGCAGAACAAAAAGGAATCAACCTGTTTCCATTCGCTTGGACCTGCGCCGCTGGCGTGTCTGATGCCACCAGATTGATGCTCGGCTTCGGTGGCCCGACCGCAAGTGAGATAGAAGAGGGGATTGCTCTTCTATCTCAAATCTGTCACTGATTCGCTTGCGAAACCAAGACTGAGACCGTTTGTTAAGTAAAGATACAAAGATTTTGGCACTAAAGTTAGGGCCAATTTTGAACATAATAATGGGGTCAGACCTGCAGCGAGCCGTTAACCTTACAGCTTGATTTGATATGAGCAATCTTCAAATAGCGGAAAACAAAGGGGCCAGTGGGAAGAGCTGACTTCAGGGGCTGTAGGTACGCCCTCCTGCCGGGTTGATAATCAGTCTATCACCGGGATATAGCGGGCTGTTCAGATCGATGCGATTCCATATCAGGATCGCCGCCAGGGGGACGCGAAATTGTTCGGCAATGGTCGAGAGGTTATCGCCAGGCTGAACGATGTAAATCCGCTCCTGCCTCTGCTGGCTCCACTGCTGATGGCCCTTATTGAAACGCTCTTGAACACCCTGGGGCGTGTTTTCCGGAACAGCCAAGGTGTGGGTTCCCGCGGCCAGGTAATGTCCGCGCAACTCCGGGTTCAAATCCTTGATCCGCTTGAAATCGGTCTGCACCGCTTGCGCCACCACCGTCAGGCTGGTCTCTTCGAAGGTGGTCAGTTCAACGCTGGCAAACGTGACGGGCGGATAATAGTCCTCGGCCTGCAGATGAAAGCCGTACCGCTGCGGCTGGGTCAGAATCAGCTTGGCGGACAGAATTCGGAACAGGTAACGCTGGGTTTCCAGCGGCAGGTAGAGTCGATAGAAGTTGCTGACACCCTGGGCCAGGATTTCTGCCTGCAGACCCTCCTCCCCCCTATTGAAAGCTGCCGCAACCAGACTCCAGCTGCCGAATTTTTCATACAACTCGGTGAAATAGGCCAGCGCCGCCTTGGTCGACGCCGTCAGATTCCTGCGTTGATCGATCTGCTCATTGACGGTCAAGCCGTACCGACGACCGGTTTCCGGTAAAAACTGCCAGAAGCCGATCGCCCCCTTGGGCGAGCCGACATGCGGCCGCAAGGCGCTTTCGGCCAGGGCGATATACTTCAGGTCATCGGGCAGTCCAGCCTGCGAAAGCATCGCTTCGATAGTCGGCAGATAACGGGTTGAGCGCTTCAGCCACAACACTGCCTGATCCCGGTCCCAGAGCGAGAGCAGCAGCTCCTTTTCCATCCGTTCCCGCACGTCGGGGGCATCCAGCGGAACCTGCTCGCCACAAAAGGTCAGAGTCTTTTCCAGACGAAGGCTATCCAGCAACGACGGAACCGCTCCTTCCCCGGTTGCGGCAAGCGCTGGTCCGCTGAAAAGCAGACTGGCCATCAACCACCCTATGCCCCATAAACGAAAGAACATTGATTCTCCTTCCACAAAAAGCCCTCTTCATACTTTAATACGAAAATGGTTGCTGTCGATATGTTCAGCGCGATGATTTTTTCCAAAGCTGCTCTTTTTCAAGCTTTCACGTTAAGATAAAAAGCTATTATCAACATGCTCTTACGGCTTGTGGGCATTCTGGGGGCCAGGTAATATTTAAAATCCGCAACGCCTTTGCCAGCCTTTCAATGTAGACTTATTGTAGGGAAGCCGGCTTTAAAGCGCCGGTCTTCTTAGTTTAATCCAAATGCAATATCAAGGGTGCGATTAACATCGCAAAAAGGAGGAAGCATGAGTCTGTTTACCAAATCACTGGTTGTCACCCCCTATTCCGACGGCAAAACCTGGCGCCTGACAGAAGATTTCGGCTATGCCATCGGCTCGGAAGACAGCGGCAATACGATCAATGTCCCGGCTGGCTTTACCACCGATTTTGCCAGTGTTCCGCGACTGCTCTGGTTTTTTCTGCCGCAATGGGGAAAATACGGCAACGCGGCAGTTATTCATGACTATCTTTATTACGTTCAAACCACCAACCGCTCAGAAGCGGACCGGATCTTCCTTGAAGCGATGATGGTGCTGGAGGTGCCGCGCTGGAAGAGATACTGCCTCTACACCGGCGTCCGCATAGGCGGCTGGTGGGCCTGGCTGGTCAACTCGCGTAAGAAAGAGCAGGGCTTCAGCAAGATTATCAAAGCTGGGCCGCTAAAGGCAGTTGAACAACCAGGACACTGGCAGACAGATGTGAGTGAGCTTTCGACGATTTTGCAGGGGAAGAAAACTGACAACAGGTCAGAATAGCCAGCAAACGTTACACGCCTGAAAGCTGCCGGAACGGGCCAATCCGGTGAAACTGTCAGGAGGTAAATTTCATACCCGCCGGAATGCCCGACCATCTTCAGGAGCTGGTGGATAAATTTGCGGCGGTGGCGCATGCCGATGTTTTATCAGCCCATCTCCTCGAAAATGAGGGGATAAGGTTACCGTACGGCAATGGTTGACTATGTCCACAATCATGTTAGCTTTTTTATTAATTAAATTCCCGTTCGGAGAGTCATGCTCTCCAACAACTATTGCGATAAAGGAGCGAGATATGAAACAGGTATGGACCCTTTTGGTTCTAGCCCTCTTTGTTTTAAGTTTGACCGCCATTTCACCAATAGGCCCCGCCCACGCTGATGATAGTAGTGATGCTTACGGTCAAGAGATGAAACAGCTGGAAAAGCGCTACAAAGCCGAAAAAGAACAATTAAAAGAACGTTACCAGGCGGACAAAGAGGCACTCAGAAAAAAATACAGAAAAAATGACGATGATGATGACGATGAACGGGATAAGTATAAAAAGAGGGACAAGTCTGACTCAGATGATGATGGCAAGAAAGACAAAGATAAGCGGAAGGGTAAGAATAAGAAATGAGCTAAAAGCACAAAGATCACAAGCAAGGCTGAACAGCCAGACATAACGAGCCCCCTGAAAATTGGGGGCTTTATTTTTTTAACCGGTCCACTCCGCACCATTCATGCGCTCGGATACACGCGGAGAGCATCCCGCAAAGCATGCCTACCGCCATCATTTCGACGACAACGCTGGACATGGATATCAACTACCTGCCTCCCCATTATCTTCCCTCCTATAAGCGACTCGACTTCCTCTTAAATCGGCCAAAGACCCGACGCCTGTATGCCAAAACATACGCCAAGTCCACCCCCACCACCATTTAACGACACTTAAGTAAACTACAAAAAAACCATAATATATCTTGACACCGTAGTTTAGCCACTATATAACCCTACCCAATCAATCAAGTTGGAGGCATCATATGAAACGCTTTACTTTAAACCTATTGGTAATCCTATTATTCGTTCTGCCGGGAACCGGTTTTGCGGCACTGGGTGACTATTTTGTCAGCACTGACTGGTTGGACTCTCGGCGAGAGAATGTTATTGTTCTTGATGTCCGCAAAGCTCCTTTTTATCTGCTCGGTCATATTGATGGTGCCCACAGCGTTGAGCGAAGCCGTTTTCTGCAGACCCGCAACCAGGTAAAAAGCCTGGTACCCAGTGCGGCAGCCATAACCGGGCTGCTTAGCTCACTGGGCGCGACACCGGAGAGTACCTTGGTCGTTTATGCCGAGGATGACAATCCCTATTCCGCGCGACTGGTCTGGACGCTACGTTATCACGGGCATAAAAACTCTTTCGTCCTGGATGGCGGCTACGACAAGTGGGCTGCAGAGAATCGCGAAACAAGCTTGCTGCCGAGTCGCGGTCCTCAACCGAGTCGTTACGTCTTAGCGGCAGAGGCCGATTATCTCGAAGCGCGGGCAGGTGCTGACTATGTCTTTACCCGCCTGGAGAACCCTGGCGTACTGGTCTGGGACACGCGCCGCGCCGCGGAACATCAAGGGACGGAAGTGCGTGCCGATCGTGGCGGGCACATTCCCGGTGCCGTGCATCTGAACTGGACGGAACTACAAACCGAGGTCAACGGCGTGAAGGTGTTAAAATCTCGCGAAGAAATTGTCGCCCTGCTCGAAACTCATGGTTTAACCGCTGACAAAGAGATTGTCGCCCATTGCCAGACCGGCATCCGCTCATCCTATGCCACCCTGGTCCTGCTTGGTCTCGACTACGAACGGGTGAAAAACTATGACGGCTCCTGGGTCGAGTGGGCCAACAATCCGACCTTGCCGATCATTAACGCCCAGGGACAGGTGCAGAGCTCCGTTCAGGTGAGCTTAACATTGGGTTCCTCAACCGGGGCGGGAACCCCCTCTCAGCAAGTGGTGCAATGAGCGTTTTTAAACGAATCAAAAACCAAAGCCTGGCCCGTCTGGCAACACGCTTTCCGAGCCTGGCACAGCGCTTCATTGATGGCTACCAGCCGCAAGAGAGTGTCGGTGCGATTCCCTGGGTAAAGCCCGGCAAACCCTTGAACCAGTCCAAGTTGGCTGTGGTGACCACTTCGGGCATCCATCACCGGCAACAACAACCTTTTGACATGAGCGATAGCGACGGCGACCCAAGCTACCGGGAGCTGAACGGGGAGAGACTATTTGATGATTTCCAAATTACCCACGACTATTACGACCACACGGACGCAGACAAAGATCCGAACATTATCCTGCCCCTTGAACGGCTCCGCGAACTTGTCGACGAAGGAATCATCGGCCGTCTTGCAAAGATCCATTACGCCTTCATGGGACATATCGATGGACGACATATCCCTACGCTGGTTGAAAAAACCGCCCGGGAAGTCGCCGTCAAACTCAAAGAGGCACAGGTCGATCTGGTCTTACTGACCCCGGCTTGAGGCATCTGCAATCAATCCGTGGGATTGATTCAAAGGGAAATTGAACGGCTCGGAATAGCCACCATCGGGATTTCGATCGTCAGAGAGTATTCGGAGAAGGTGCAGCCGCCACGAACGGTTTTTCTGCGCTGGCCTTTCGGCCATCCGCTGGGGGAACCCGGCAATGCTCTGCAGCAGCGCGCTGTGGTTCTGGAGTCATTGCAGGCGCTCTATCAGATCGATGAACCGGGCACTATTATCGACCTGCCGTTTCGCTGGCGGCGCGAAGGCTACAGCAACTATCGGCCTCCGGCGAATAGTTGACAGCTTCGGTCACCAACAAAGGAGACAGGAGTTTCGAAACCTCCCCCCCTTCTCCATTGGGGTCCCTATACCAAATTCGACAACAACACCGCATTCTTCGCTGCATCACAAGAGAACAAGACCTGATCACAGGCAAAACAGCCATATCCAAAACGAGGCAACTTCTGCTATGGTAAGACGATAAGTCGTCTGCACTGGCTGCCAACCCAATTCTGGAGAACTAACTGTGCCTGCCGAAGCAAAGATAGCCTTGGACTGCCCCTGCTGCAGCCAATCAATCTACGAGACAATGAGCTGGTTCAAAAAGACCTACTCAACCTGTCCGGCCTGCGATAATGGTCTGGCGGCCAGCCAGTTCGCCAGCCTCATTGCCGACCTCGAACAGGCCATGGATGATAATATAGAAGAGATGCTTCACGGGAACCCGCACGTCAGCTGTTGTGGCAAAGAATCCTCCTGCTGTTCGGCGCCGTCAATCCAGGGAACAGGTAACCAACAAAATTAAGAAATCGGCTTGAGTCCGCATTTTTTGTTTGCCCCGATCAGAGATAATGGTTAATCCTTGGTATCTCTGACAAACTCAATCGAACCATTACTCAAAGAATAATTTATGCACACAAACAACAACGACGCTCTTCGTAAAATCGTGAATACCCACCTTGGCTCCAAGACCGATAAGGTATCAAAGCAAAGCTTCGAAACAGCGAAAACTGAGCTTATCTTTACCAAAACAGCACTCACCAAAGATATCGGCCACTTAACGATGGAAAAATTCCTTGAGCTGGTTGAGCAAAAGTCTCCAGAGGGGGCTGGTGAAAAGAGTGCCATCGACATTGTCGAAAGTTACTTTATTCCACTGCCCAGTGAGACGATCAATGCGGCTTTCAGCAGAGCCAAAAAACAATCGATAGCCAAATTAAAGGGTGAAGTGGCGCAATTAAAATACTTCTCCTTTAAAGACTACGGTTTTAAAAAGAAGATAAAAACTTCGACGAAAAAAACGCGGTCAACCAATTTCGATAATGTGCGGGTGGAAAAAAGACGGACGACTTAACAATGCCCCCCTTCACCTATCATCCGACCAGCTGCTTTACTGGCAAGCTCGGCCGCATCAAAAAACAGGATCCGACCGGGTTCAAGCGGATCAGCCAGGTGATCGAACGGCTGCTGCATAACCCGGGAGATGCCGACGGCCGAATGCGCGGGGCCCACCACAGTCGCTTCAAGAAATATGTCGGCCGTCGTGATTATCGCCTGATCTACGAGTGGTGTGCAGTCTGCCGCAAGACCAACAAAAAGCTGGAAGATCGTTGTGATAAATGTCATGAAGTAAGTGATAACAGCGTCGTTTTTTTCGATGTTTTCCATAAGAACGAAGCCTGACGAAACACTGAAAACAGGCGGCGCTAGAAGCTGCCCCTCTCAACACTAGCCTGCATATTATGACTGAATGCGGCCAGCCATTATTGCGTGAAACCCGCCAGTCATTATGATCGAAACCAGCCACCCACGGTCAGAAACTCCTCAGGATATTAGCAACGCATCTTGATACAACATCCGAGAAGGCAACTGGCGGGCAATGGGGCGAGATATTGGCCGTCGCCAAAACTCCATAGCTCTGAGACCGAAAGCCCCCGTTGTCAGCCGTTGTCCCCCCCTTTTTTTTGAGGCCACTGAAATCCGATGCGAAATATTGGGCAAATATAATGACAACCAACCTTGAATCCCCCTAAATTGGTGTTAAATGTTCAAGCATTAGAATAAAAACTAAAAATCCCGACAAAGCCAATCCTTCCGTGAGGGGGTGATAGCTATTGCAAGCAGTTAAACATCAGAGATGGTTTCCGATGATGTTTTGGCCATTCTATTAACCAAAGGAGAGAACACTATGAGTTTGAAGACTGTCAGTTCATGGACTCTGCTGCTCAGTGCGGCACTTCTGTTTCTGTTCGCCGGGGTGGCATCCGCAGCCCTAACCGATCAGCAAGCTCTGGGCAAGCAGATCTTTTTCGACATGGGCCTTTCTGAGCCTCCGGGGGCCCAGTCTTGTGCAAGCTGCCACGATCCATTGTTCGGCTTCTCAGAGCCAGACACCAATAACCCCGTCTCCGAAGGGGCCAACGCCGGAGATTTCGGCGGGCGCAATTCTCCCAGCGCCGCTTATGCGGTTTTCTTCCCCGAGTTCAACCCACATAAGGTTCTCGGCGGACAGTTCTGGGATGGCCGCGCCGCCAACGTAGTGGAACAGGCCAAGGGCCCGTTTCTTAACCCGGTGGAGATGGCTAACACCAGCCGGGCTCAGGTGATCGGCAAGATCGAACTGGCCAGCTATGCGTCAATCTTCGAGCAACTCTGCGGCCCCAACGCCTTTGATCCGGCGAACGTCGATGCCTCTTATAACTGCATGGCCGAGGCCATCGGTGCCTACGAAGGAAGCACGGAGGTCAATCCGTTCTCCTCCAAGTTCGACGCCTGGCAGGCTGACATGTACACTTTAACGGCAGCGGAGGAGCGAGGTCGTCGGCTCTTCACCGGCAGCGCCAAGTGCACCCACTGCCATCCCATTAAGGGGGGCAAGCAGGGCCCCGCTCTGGGCACCGACTTCGCCTATCACAATCTCGGCCTGCCGAAAAACATCATCATCGAACAGCTGATCGGTTCTCCGCAGCCGGTGGACAACGGTGTCGGCGTGACGGTCGCTGATCCGCGCGAAAATGGCAAGTTTAAGAGCCCGCACATGCGCAATATCGAACTGACCCCACCCTACATGCACAACGGCGTGCTGATCGATCTGAAGCAAGTGGTGCATTTCTATAACACTCGCGACACTATGCCGCGCGTCTGCACCGACAACCTCGACTCGGGCTTCGGTATCGACTGCTGGCCCGCCCCTGAGGTACCGGACACGGTGAGCAGTAGTTTCCTCGGCGATCTGGGCCTGACAGATCAGGAAGAGAATGACATCGTCGAATTCCTTAAGACTTTCACCGACGGTTTCCTCGTTCTTCCGTAGCTCTGTCGGCAGGCAACAACTAGAGCGGGATCGGCGCATGGGCGGATCCCGCTTTTTATTGCAGTCTGGACTGCCGCATAACTGCCCGGCGAGGTCATCCGCCGTGGAAGTGGGAAAAGATAGACGCCTCCAAAGTTTCTAGTGTTTCGGCGCAGAAAGTATAGTTGGGACAGTAAGGTCGGATCAGGGCATGTAAGGTAGATTGTGTATATGAATACAGAGCAGCAGTCTCATATATTGTAAGTTTTGACCGGACTGATTCCACCAAGTGGCCCTTTTAAACACGCGAAAGCCCCACGAATACCAGATCGTAGGGTTTTCCTGCTTTGGCGCATTAATCAGACACATTTTGGCAGCGTTCTTTGTAGATTTGATAGACAGGTGAGCGACTTAGACCGTAGAACTCTGCAAGTTCTTTTTTGCTGACATCTGGGCTTTCATAATCCCGAATGAGTTGAGTTATTTCAGCTTCTGATAGCTTCTGCGGTGCTCCAAACTTAACCCCGTTAGCGATTGCCTTCTCGCGACCTTCCCTTGATCGCTCTTTGATAATTTCACGTTCGAATTCGCCAATGGATGTCAGGATGTTGAATTGAAGCCGTCCGCACCTGGTGGTCGTGTCTATTCCCTGATCAAGAACGACGAGATCAAACTCTTGCTCCTGCAGACGGGTGATAATCATAGCCATATCGACAACAGAGCGTGCCAGTCGATCTAACTTGGTGACAACCAAAACATCATCGTCTCGAACGAAATCCAGTGCCTTCAAAAGTTCTGGTCGTGATGCCGTAGAAGATGCTGATGCTTTTTCATAATAGACACGATCACAATCTTCCAGCTTATCAAGCTGCACATCCAGTTTTTGTCTGGCGCTGCTGACCCTTGCGTAACCAATCCTCATTCCCATAATGTCCTCCCTTCATTCTCTTCTTTGTCATGTCCTAGCGGTGGATCCAGAAACAGTTGACCGCCTGTTGTACAAATTGTACAATTCGTACAACAGAAGGGAAGGTGTACATGACTAGAATTGGTGTGTCAGATGCTCGCGATCACTTAAGCGAGATTGTTGATCGTGCGCGATATACGCAAGAACGAGTTGTCCTTACCAAGCGTGGACGAGAAGTGGGAGCGATCATCTCCATTGATGATCTGAAGTTGCTCGAAATGCTGGAAGACCAACTGGATATCAAAGCTGCTCGTCAGGCTCTTGAGGAGTCGCAAGGAGAGCGCATCTCCTACGATGACATTCGGAAAAATCTGGGGTTTTGATCGGTGGCTTACAAAATTGAACTAACGCCTGCTGCAGCAAAAGCACTTACTAAATTGGCGAAGGGCAACCGAGCACTGCTGAAGAAACTCGATCAAACGATCCTTGCTTTAGCCGAGAATCCGGAGCCTGCTAAAAGCAAACAATTAGTAGGTGAAAATCCGCCGTTATATCGAGTTCGAGTCGGGGATTATCGAATTCTTTATCACGTTGATGGAGACGTTCTGGTGGTTTTGGTTGTGCACATTGGGCACAGGAAAGATGTATATCGCTTCCTAAAGAGATAGGACAACGGTCCCTCCGAGATTTCGGATGGGCCGTTTTTACTGGAAGTGGCGATATTCAGAACATCGGGGCCTAGCCGACTTTCTAGGCCTATAAAACTACCCCGAACAACTTTCAGTACAGTTTTCATATGGAGGTGCTTCTTGGCTGAGCTTGCTGCTGATCAATGTCCGACAAGTCAACACTTTCAGGAATTTGTTAGTCAAAACCAGCGAATAGTGAGATCTGTTACATTTGACCAGCCTGTCTGGTTTTAGTACGATCTGACAAAAGAGGCGCCAGCCACACAGTTTCTGCCTTGCCCCAATAGTAACGTCAGGGATATTGCCACGTAATATTTCAGATATCCTTCTTCCATTAAAGATTTTGCTCAGTTTTTTCTCAGGAGAAATGATGGCAACCCGTAAAGAGATTCATGACAGAGTTCTCAATGCAACAAGCAAGGAAGAGTTGGCGATGGTCTACAGTGAATGGGCTGAGCATTATGATAAGGACCTTATCGATGAGATGGGCTACGTTGCCCCCGCTATAGCCTGTCAACTCCTGCAGGGGTATGTCGTCGACCTGAATGCGAGGATCCTGGATGCCGGTTGTGGAACCGGGCTGGTCGGAGCATATCTGCAGAAAAAGGGCTATCTCAACCTTGAAGGGTTTGATTATTCGGCGGAAATGCTGGAAAAAGCCAAAGGTAAAGGGGTTTATCTCAATCTCCATCAGGGGGACCTGACCGCCAGACTTGATCTGGATGATAACAGTTTCGATGCGATCATCTGTGTCGGGACATTTAGCTGCAGCCATGTCGGGCCCGAAGCATTTGCTGAACTGATCCGTATTACCAGGCCGGGAGGGCATATCTGTTTTACGGTTCGGGATCAGGCCTGGAAAGAGGATAATTACCGCTTTGTGTTGGATGAAATCGAAAAGAGCGGCGCTTGGAAAAGCGTGGAAGAAAAAACGACAGATTACATCCAGCAGGAGGGATCAAGCTGTAATGTCTGCATTTTTCAAAAAGGCATTTAGCTACAAATCACTCTTCATAGAATGCAAAACTCCCACGGTTGCCAGATCGAGGGAGTTTTTTTCTTTGCTCTATAACTCGGCCCGTTTCTACTGGAAGTGGCCGAATGTATGAATTTCGATTTCCTATTGTCTGTCGTCCAGGAAATGATGTGAGAGGATAAATAGGAACCTTTACGTGGGCTGATTAGTTCGAGTCCAATTCGGGGAGCCAACAATCCAAAGGCTTGCCAAATATATTTTGCAAGCCTTTGGATTGTTGATCAGATTCCAACTTCCGGCAGATCGTCAAGCCAGCCGCCGTTGTCGGTCAACTGCCGAATCAGGATGCGGGATGACTCCTCCTGATGTCCGGGGCGGGCATGCAGTTGCTTGAGGATCAATTTATCTTCGGTCCGTCCGCAGATCTCCAGTTTGCCGATATCGTGGCCGATGATGAACTTGAAACGCTTGGCGTAACCATCCATCTTGCGGCGGGCATCGTCGACCAGATCGACCCCCTCCTTGAGCGGCACCTGGAAATGATGACGGACCCGCTCTACCGGCATGCACTGGTAGAGATAATAGGGGTTGACGCCGATCTGCAGCAAACCATCCATCAGCTCGATCAGAGCCTCGACCGAATCGTTGACGCCGCGCAGCAAAACCGCCTGGTTGTTGACGGTGACTCCGGCACTGCGCAGCCGCCCAACCGCCTCTTTTGCCTCCGGGGTGATCTCGTTGGGGTGGTTGAAGTGGGTCGGGACGTAGAGCGGTTTGTCGCGATTAAAATCGGCGAGCAGATCGATCAGCTCGTTATCGGCAAAGCGCAGCGGGAAAACCACCGGGGCGCGTGAACCGATGCGGACATAATTGAGGTGATCAATATTGCGCAGCGCATCAAGCATCTTAGCGAGGGCCTCGGTCGGCAACAGCAGCGGGTCGCCGCCCGACATGACCACGTTCTTGATTTCGGTATGCTCGGCAATATAGGCTGCCGCCTGCTGGAAGCTTTTGACTGTCTGGTCGTTCGGCAGTCCAACCATCCGCTTGCGGAAGCAGTGGCGGCAGTACATGGAACAATACTCGGTCGCGACCACCAGGGCGGTGTAAGGGTACTTGTGCAGGATGCCGTTGCCCTTGTCATGTTTGTCATCACCATAGGGGTCGCCGGTGGTTTGCCCCATAGCGCCGGCCAGGATCAACTCCTCGGTTGAAGGCACGGCCAGTTTTCGGATCGGGTCATGCGGATCGTTCGGATCGATCAACTCCAGATAATAGCGCGGAATGTTCATCGGGTGGCGGCTCGCCACCTGTTCGAGGTTTTTCCGCTCTTCTGCACTCAGTGGCAGAAATTCCGCCAGTTCCGATACGGTGGTGATGTTTTCTTGCAGCTCCTGCTGCCAGTCGATTTCAAGCCAATTCATTTCATTTTTTTTTGCGGTACTGGTTGAAGCCACTTTTTATACTCCTTGTTTGGTTGTTTCTGCCGTTTGCGACTCTTTTGCAGAATAAACTTGTGCCTAATCAGACGATTCAACACAGCATTGAAGACCGTCCTCAGCAAAGGCACGTGCAGCAGGCATGGCAAAACAGATCGACAACAGAACGACGCTCTGTCGCGAAGCAGGAAAAGGCCAGGCAAAAACGTGCCTGAAGATGATGATTATTTTTTAGTAAGGACAGGGCCACCCGCACCCGGTATCGAGACGGAGCGTCAAGATCCAGTGCTGCCCTGATGAGAGAGGGTTCGTCCCGTTCTTGCCTGGGGCAAAAATGGTCCACCTCGTTTGCGGGTCTATGGTCGGAACGCCCAGAGAGAGCGCCGCCATGAACTGGGTGAGCCTAACATAGACCCTGACTAAAGCGCAAATCGGCCATTATAGTTAGTTACAGTGAGGCAGATGGAGCTATGGAAATGTCAAATGCTCATTCCAATTTCCACCTTCGTCCGTACAGGGGGACTAGCTGGGCTCAAACAACGACTCAAAGAGTCTTGCAACTCACCATTCCCAGGAAAAGAAAGCCCCAACCTGCTTGTGCCGGCTGGGGCTTTCTTATAAGTTGCCTCATAATGTGGTCCTGGATGAGCTTAGGATTAATAGGCCACCTTTGCACTAAACGGACCTCAAAAATAGTGATTTGGAAGAGAAAGTGCCCCAGATCTGACCGACCTGAGGCATCGAAAGCTGACAGTCGGACTGCCACAATTAATAGCGAAACGGTCTACAAGTCCGGAGTATTTTTACGTGCAAGAGGTCAGATCGATTATATCGATAAAAAAATCCGTCCCGAGATAGATCTTCCTCCCACATAGGATCTCGCCTATTCCCGGTTACTGATTTCCGCCCCGGACAAGTACTGATTGGGTGCATTGGTAAAGTGATAAACATTTTCCATGATGTCGAAGTGCTGCTTTTCCTCTGCGGCGATCTTCAGTAAAGCCTCTTTAAGCTGCGGATCAGTCTCTTCTCCGGCCGCTTTTTCGTAGAATTGCTGACTCTCGGCTTCGACATCCATCGCGTGCTTGTAGGCTGCGAGAGTGTCCTTGACATTCTTGAGAACCGCTTCCGGTCGCAGCAGATTCTCGAAGATATTCTTGGTGGTCGTAAGGTTAGTCCCCTCCCCGAGGTCTGGCAGATTTTTTCCAGCCTTCATGGCTTGGAAGACCTCAAAATGTTTTTGCTCGTCCTCTGCCATCCGGCGGAATATCGTCTGGAGCCCGGGCAGATCCGTCTGGCTGGCCAAATTTTCATAATAGGCTTTGCCGTCAATTTCCATCTTCATGGCGACATCAAATACATTCATAGTCCGCTCCCTATTCGCTGTTAACCTCTGACCTTCAGCATAGCTCTCAGTTCTTGACATTCAAGCCATTATCTAAATTTACTCTTTTCGAGATTCTGAAAAGATGAAGCCCCGGACATAGCCCGGGCTTCATTTTGTCACAGTTTTTGCGATCTACCACTTATTTTGTCCGGCGCGGAATTGTCGGGGGGATCTTTTGCGTTGAATAAGTTTGTTAATAAGTGACGCGACTGCTCCCATCGGCTGCACGTAATACCCGCACACGCTCCCCGGAACTGAAGATAACGTCATTCTCTTGCACGATGGAAAGGGTCTCTCCGTTGTCCAGAACCACCACGATTTCTAATCCAACTTTGGTGGTCATCCCCTTTTCCGTGGCTTTACCGGCAAACGCTCCAGCCACTCCACCGGCAATTGCAGCCAGCGTTCGACCGGCACCGCTGCCCATGGTCTGGCCCACACCGGCACCCAAAGCGCCACCGGCCACTGTACCGAGCCCGGAATCTTCGCCCTCAATGGCAACCTCACTCACCTGCTGTACCGTGCCGTAATAAAGCTGCATACTTTGGCGAGCCTGGTCGCGGGTGTACACCTTGCCCGAGGCACTGGGGGCGCAGCCCTGAATGACGAATGCCAGAAGAGCCAAGCCCAGAAAGCAGAAAGTATTTTTAAAACCCATGATCGTTCTCCCTTTTACAAATCTGTTATCGATGTCCTGACACTCAACATTTACTCTGCCAGAGTAAGCGGTGGCAGGCCAAGACGCAACCCAATGGGGGTAACAAAAGAGGGCTAGCGACTTATAGAGAGAAAAGTAGCTTGTCCCCCCTTCACTTCTTTCATTTTCTACTACTTTCGGGATACAGAACTGAAAAACCCAAGGCCAAAAACTCCCGAGCAAGACTTGTCCTGACAGCTTAATAAAGCAAAACCAACATCCCCATGGGCTCAATCTTCAGGTAGCGGGTACTCCTAATCAACTCAGTTGGTTCAGCAGCCAATTAATTTCAGAAGAGCGTACCCTTCGCATCACAGTCATTGATTGAGGAACCTCTGGATGACCTCGATTACCGTGGCCGGTTTGAAAGGCTTGGTAATGTACTCGTCGACGCAAACCTCTTGTCCACGTTCCAAATCTTTGAGGGTTTTCTTTACAGTGAGTATGATTACGGGAATGTTTTTGGTCGACCTCTCACTCTTGATCCGGCGGCAGACCTCAAATCCGTCCAAATCGGGGAGCATGATAGCAAGCAGCACCAAGTCTGGAGGATCTTCGGCAAGGGCATCGAGAGCGGCTTGACCACGAGTCACTCCTCTCACCTCGTACCCCTTGGTGGTCAACAACATCTTTTCCAACTCGAATAGACTGTTTTCCGGTTCCACGACAAGAATTATTTTTTTGGGCACTGTACTCCTCCTTGTGAAACTTAAGGTACAGTCTATTAACCAGTCCCACTTACATCATTATACCCCCACTTAATAAAATAATTTCTCAAGTTAATTCATGGAATCTAGGCGGGTTTTTATCTGAAATCTTAGGCGTGTAGAGAAGTTCTGGGGAGATAATCAGGAAATCGTACTCAAACTGGCTCTGAAAATTGTCTCTACAGATACGATTTTTGAAATGCTGAATCCCTCCTATTTCTCCATAGATAAATCAGAACTTGCGGGACGGCCAACCATTTGTAACCAGGTTGGCCCGCATTTGCTACGAATGATTAGCAACACCCTAGAAGCTTTCAATGGCTTCTTTCTCAGCGGTTCGTTTTGCTAGCAGTCAGTAATTGCGTGAATATGCGCTTGTGGCTGACCAGTGTATGAATTATGTCCTCATCTGACTTCCCGTCCAACCTGAGGCAGGGGATCATATTTTCAAAACTTTGGAGTTCTGACTAGAGGCAAAAAACCAGCACTAAAGGTATCTTCCCATCTCTCACATATCATTTCAAAATGGGTTGCAGATGGCTTTAGTGCATTTTAGACGGGGTGGCGGATTTGAAATCATAATTGGTGGCCGGCTGTCACCATAATAAGCAACTTCAACAGCTCTTCCAGTAACCCCATTCTTTTCCCGACTCAACCATCTCAGCTCCGCAGCCACAAAAAATTGACAACAATTAAATTTCTTTGCACATTTCCTGTAAACTGTTAACCTTGCCGTCTGATTAGAATTAAATAATTTTATTTCGAACGACCGAGTAAGCGCGGAGCAATAATGAAACTGAACAACCTTGATGACTGGCAACACGCCACAGCAGAAGATATCGATCGGGCGGTGAATGGATCGATCTCTTCCGGGACTCTGGTGAAAACTATGGCCGCTAAAACGATTCTGAATCGGCTGCTGTACGCGCTCGACAGGGCGTGCCAGATCAATGAAGCCAACCCACTGATCAAGCAAGTCATCTACAATTTACACCGGAAAATGGACGGGCAGGCGCCACTGGAAAAACTGGACAACTTGGGAGTGCAGGTTTTCAACATTTTCGTCCCGAGAGGGGAATCCGGCTGTGCCGCCAATGAACTCTATATTATCGAAGCGGGAAAAATCGTCAGGTTCGCTGAACTCAATATTGATAACGATCTGTTTTCGAACCAGCTCAGAGAACATTTCAAGGCAATGTGTCAAGAACCTATGACCGTTGTTTAAGCAGCAGCCGGCAAGTTCAGCAACTTATCGCGACAGCAGACAAGAGCAAAGTGACAGACCGCAGCAAAACTTCGCCCCGATTAATCCCTTGCTGCGAAAAACTCTGCCGTGCTAGTGTCTCCCTAGATATGCCGGTTTATGTAAACTTTTGAACCACCCCGAATCGCCACCAACGCAATTCGACTCAAAAGCACAGGCCACTCTGGTTCTGTGCTTTTTCAAGTAGAGCACCAGCGTTGGCCAAGCCGAATTCTCCGCGTGAGAGAACTCTGACAAAAAGGACTTGCAGATGGCCAAAAAACCTAATTACGGGTACGAAAAACGCCAGAAAGAACTCGCCAAAAAGGCGAAAAAGGAAGAAAAAAGAAAACGCAAATTGGAGGAAGCGGAGCAGGGTGACTCTGATGAGGAAACGCCTTAACCATCTCCGCGGCATCTCCATTGAAAGTATTCAGAGGCAGGGAGAATAAGGGCTGCTCAGCACCCGAACCTCCTGCCTCTTGCTAGTAAACCTTGATCTCAGCCCTGCCAGAGGGTCCAGGCGAGATCATTTTTGTTGGTGCTTTGGGTAAATTTCGCCGTACAGTTCTGACACTGATAATCCTGCTCTTCAAACCCTCTTGGTTTAACGCCTTTATAGATTCGCGGCTCACCAAGCTTGACCAATTGTTCATGTGGCTTGCTCTTGCTGCTTTTACTCGTTTGCTCGTCACATTGTTCGCAAATGCTCATCAATTTCTCTTTTCATCAAGTTAACCAACACCCCTAAAGCACAATCTTAAGAGGCCGCTTATTTACAGCGCATTGTTTTCTTGCCGGCTTCAAAAAGGACCTCGACCTTCTGCGGTCCGGCGAAGCGCTGCACCAGCCCAAGGCCGAACGTCGGGTGATTGATCACCGTTTTAACCTTATATGCAGCGGTCATCGAATATTCGGTCGCCTTGGCACTGTCGACGTTTGCGAGAAGGGTCTTCCACTGTTTCCGCTCATTTTCGATCTGAATCGGAACCCGCTTGGTCGCAGTCTTTTTCGCTTCGATAGGAGGCCGATACTTATGCTTGCGGCTGCAGATACCGCATTGCACCTTTTCGGGGACACTGTCGGCAATGCTGACGACTATGGAATCGGTATTCTCTTTACATTTCGTGCAACGAGCCTGTATCGGATCGCCAGGGGACAGGATAGTTTCCGACATAATAAACTCCCATTATTGAGCCAAGATATGTCCGCTAAAGCCCAGGGAGACAGCTGGAATAAAAGGGTCAGGCTTGACAATTATTAATACTCGAAAGACAGCGAAACAGCCCGTTTCAATCCTGATCGTACATCTCCAGACAGCTGAATGGGTGGCGGTGGTTGAGAAAGGAACTGGTGTCAACAGAGTTCCCTAAACATACACCTTTCCCGGTCTTAAAGATAGCGCCTAATAAATATGCGACTGTCTCCTTATCCCCGGGACAGCCCAGCCAGGCCAATTATGATGAACTTGTCAAAGCCCCGCAAAGCTGACTTCGCGATTCCAAAGCTGTTGTTCTGCATTGCTGCGGCAGAGCAAGGTTGACCTCACAGCACACATCCTGTAAACCAGACAAACCATGCACAAAGATTTCCCTGAAATCATCCGCCAAGCCGCCGGCGCCCGTAAAATTCTATTGCTCGAAGTGATTCAGGAACTCTGGAGCGGCTATGGCGCTATTCAACGCTACCAATTGACCGACGCCGAGAGGGAACGGGTTGTGGTTAAGCATGTCCATTTTCCTGACCTGCGCCATCACCCCCGCGGCTGGGATAGCGAACGCTCGCACCTGCGCAAGTTACGTTCCTATGCAGTGGAAATGGATTGGTACGCCAACTGGAGCAGCCACTGTGGTGAGGCGTGCCCGGTTCCAGCCTGCCTGGCCATCGAATCACGGGATGATGAAACCCTGATCGTCCTTGAAGACCTTGACGAGGCCGGATTCTCTGAGCGCAGAGAGTCGATCGTCGAAACTGAAATCGTCGCCTGCCTGCACTGGCTGGCCAACTTTCACGCCACCTTTCTAGGTTGCGCCCCGAACGGCTTGTGGCCCCATGGAACGTACTGGCACCTGGACACCCGCCCGGATGAACTGGCAGCACTCAGCGACCTGTCACTGAAAAAAGCGGCTTCAGCCATAGATCAAAGACTGAACGACAGTCCCTATCAGACCCTGGTTCATGGCGATGCCAAACTGGCAAACTTCTGTTTTTCTCCGACTGGCGCTCAGGTTGCAGCGGTCGATTTCCAGTATGTCGGTGGTGGTTGCGGCATGAAGGATGTTGCCTATTTCATCGGCAGCTGCTTGAGCGATGCGGAGTGTGAACAGCTTGAGCCCTGGTTGCTCGACAGCTACTTCTGCGCTCTCAAAGAGGCCCTGGCAAGACTCCAGCCCTCTGTCGATGCAATCGCCGTGGAAGAGAATTGGCGCGAGCTGTTCCCGGTCGCCTGGACCGACTTCCACCGTTTCCTGAAAGGCTGGAGTCCCGGCCACTGGAAACTGAACGCCTACAGCGAAAAAATGGCCCGTGAGGTGGTTCGCCAACTGGCGAGGCAGAGCTGACAATGCCCACCTGCCCTCTCTGCATCCATAATAGCAAACCCTTCTTTACTGACAAGAACAGACGCTATCTGCAATGCACGCATTGCCAGCTGGTATTTGTCCCGCAAGAGTATTGGCTGACTCGTGCAGAGGAAAAAGCCACTTACGACCTGCATGAAAATGATGCGCACGATCCAGGCTACCGACGTTTTTTATCCCGCCTCACAGAACCACTCGTTAAAAAGCTTGCCCCCAACAAAACAGGTTTGGACTTTGGCTGCGGTCCGGGTCCGGCGCTGTCGGCCCTCCTGGAAGAGCAAGGGCATCGGGTCGATCTCTTCGACCCTCACTACCACAACAATCGGCAGGTGTTCACCAAGAGCTACGACTTTATCTGTGCCACCGAAGTGGTGGAGCATCTGCATAATCCGGATAAGGAATTCTCAACACTCTTTGCGCTGCTGAAAAAGGGGGGGCGGCTGGGAATCATGACCAAGCTGGTGCGCGACAAGCAAGCGTTCAGCAGCTGGCACTACATTCGTGATCTGACGCATATCTGCTTCTACAGTCACAGCACCTTCGAATACCTGGCGCAGCGCTTCGACGCCGAACTCAGCTTTGTAGAAAGTGATGTGATCTTTCTCCGCAAGTCACAAAAGGACAATCGGCCAGCGTCTTTCACTCTCATCTGCTAGAATTTGTAACTATGACCACTGACCAAGCCATCCTGTTTACCCTGGTAACACTGATATTTATATTTCTCATCTGGGGCAAAGTGCGTTACGACGTGACGGCGTTTGCCGCTCTGGTCATCGCGTTTTTGGCCGGGGTTATTCCAAAGGAGCAGGTTTTTTCCGGTTTCGGCCACCCGGCAGTGATTATTATTGCTCTGGTGCTGATCGTCAGTCGTGGCCTGTCCCGCTCGGGTGCCATTGAAATGCTGGCCCGCCAGGTCGTTGACTCGTCGCGCAGTCTACAGAAACATATCGGCGTGATGGCGGCGATCTCAGCGGCCCTTTCCAGCATCATGAACAACGTTGCCGCCCTGGCCCTGCTGATGCCGGTCGACATGCAGGCGGCCCAGCGGGCCAAACGGAGTCCGGCGCTGAGCTTGATGCCGCTCTCCTTTGCTTCGATCCTGGGCGGCATGGTGACCCTGATCGGCACACCACCCAATATTGTCATTGCCACATTCCGCGAAACAGCCCTTGGCGAACCGTACGGTATGTTTGACTTCGCACCGGTCGGACTGGTAGTGGCAATCATCGGTGTGCTTTATATCTCTTATGTCGGCTGGCGGCTGATCCCGCTTGAGCGCAGGAAACACGATACGTTAAAAGAGCTTGCTGATATTCAGGATTATATTTCCAACGCTAAAGTGCCGGATGAATCGCCTGCGGTGGGGTTGGCACTCAAAGAGCTTGACCCCTTTGCCGAAGAGAGCGATATCAACATCCTTGGTCTGGTACGGCGTGGCAAACGACTGCCCGGCTCCGCACGCCAGCAGGTTCTGCGCAAAAACGACCTGGTAATACTCGAAGGGCGCCCCGATGCCATCCGAAGTTGTTGTTCCCAAAGGGGCGATGATCGAAGGCCGCACGGCAATGGAGGTGCGGTTGCTTTACCGCCGCAACGTGACGCTGCTCGGGATCTCGCGGAAAGGAAAGCGCATCCGTGAACAGCTGCGCAAAGAACAGATCATGGCAGGTGACATCCTGCTGCTGCTCGGACCTGAAGCTCAGCTGCCGGATGTGATCGACTGGCTCGGTTGCCTGCCGCTGGCCGAACGTGGCTTCGAAATTACTCAGCGCAGCAAAGCCTGGACGGCCGTAGCCATTTTTGTTGCGGCAATTTTCTGTGCCAGTATCGGCCTGGTCTACCTGCCATTGGCGCTCGCCGCAGTCGTGGTTGCCTACATTGCCCTGAAAATTGTCCCGCTCTCGCAGGTCTACGATTCGGTTGAATGGCCGGTTATTGTATTGCTCGGCTCGATGATCCCGATCGGTGCCGCCCTCGAAAGCAGCGGCGGGACCAACCTGGTGGCAAATCTGATCGTTGATTGGACAACCGGCATGCCGACCGTTGCGGTGTTGACCATCCTGATGCTGGTCACCATGACCCTCTCGGACGTACTGAACAACGTGGCCACAGCACTGATTGCCGCGCCAATCGGCGTCGATATCGCCAATCGACTCGATGCCAACCCGGATGCTTTTCTGATGGCGGTTGCCGTGGCTGCATCCTGCGCGTTTTTGACACCTATCGGCCATAAAAACAATACCATCATCATGGGCCCAGGTGGCTATAAATTCGGTGATTACTGGCGGATGGGGCTGCCGCTGGAGCTTCTGGTGATCATCGTCGGTATCCCGATGATCCTCATCTTCTGGCCACTATGATGAGCGGAGAGTTACTTATTTTGAGCCGGACAATTGATTGACTGGGGAACCAAGCAAAGCTCGCTTTGCCTGCGCCGACATCATTTTTATCTCTCTTTCCCGCCGGCTGGCACTGCTCCGATCATGCCCATCTTCCAGGTAAACAATTCGGCGCGGTGCGCGACCCCGGAAATACTTGGCTCCTGTCCCGGCAGCGTGCTGGGCATAGCGGCGCTTAATATCAGTGGTAATACCGGTATAAAGTGAATTATCCGAGCAATGGATCATGTAAACCTGCCAGCTCATCGTCCTGTTCCGCTCCCTGTCAATTAGCGCAGCACACAAGCCAGGCACGGTAACACGTCACAAGAGCAAGAAAAAGTCACCGATGGGCTTTTTCACTTTTGTGCCGCAGCACAAAGCAAGGCATAATAGCGGCCATGTCACTCCATCCGTTCACCACCTTCAGCAAACCGAACCGCCGCCTGATCTACCTGCTGGCCAGCTGCCACCTGTTATGGAGCGGCGCCATATACGGCCTCTGGTCGCTCGGCAGCCTGGCCGACAGGACACACCCCTGGTGGTCCGCCGGATTTATGGCCCTGCAACTGTTTGCGGCGGCACAGCTGTTCTTACCAGCGCTGCTGTTCCGGCCCGAAGAACGCACCCGCAGTTTCTATCTCTTCTGGGGAGTGATCCTGGCGGCGGCCGTCTGGCTGCTTAATCAGTTGCCGCTGGCTTTGAACTGGCAGCCGTTACTGACCGTGCTCAAATCGGGGCTGCTGCTGTTGGTGGCAACTCTGGTCGGAGCAGCGCTGGCCAGGTATGTTAAGCACCTGTGGGAGGTGCTGCCGATCTGCCTGGTGATGACCCTGGCCGACGTTGCCAGCTGGAGCCACGGACCGACGGCCGTATTTTCCCAGCAGATAAAAAACTATTACCTGGCCCCCGAAGGTCCGCCGCCATTAATCGATATGGTTCTGGTCAAACTGGCCTTTCCCGGCCCGGCGGGATTGGCTCCGGTGTTCGGCATCTCGGACTGGATTATGGTGGCCTTCTTCGCAATGGTCGCCCAGCGCCATAAAGTGCAAGATAATCTGCTCGGAACCGCGGGGGAGACGCTGGCCAAACAAGGCCGCATCGGCCGCTACCTGCCGGTTTCGGTACTGGCGCTGTTTGCAGCCATCATGCTCGCCCAGCTAACCGGTCTGTTTATTCCGGCGCTGCCGCTGATTGCCCTGTTCATGCTGCTCTGGTACACCATCCGCTATTGGCGCTTGCGGCAAAGAACCAGCAGGCGGTGATTCATAAACCCGTAATCCCCTTTCAACTCGCTGCTGGCAAAGCCTTTCTGCACGCTGATAGCAACAAATCCGGCCTCGCTGACCAGATGTTCCAGCCGTTCGGCACCATAGGTGCGGATCGCATAAGTCTGATCGCGCAGCAGACCCTGCTCCTTGCAGAGCACCACCTCCCGGCAACGGATCGCCGCATCATCCAGCACCCGCTGCCGACAGACGACAATATCATCGGCAACTTCATGCCAGGCATTCGGACTGAAACGCTCCCGCACCACCATCCCATCGGTGACATCGAGCAGCAGCCAGCCACCAGGGCACAGCAGCCGCTCTGCTTCGCGCAGGATCTGCAGGTCATCACTGTGCTCCGGCAGATACCCGAGCGAATTGCCGAGAATCATGACGTGATCGTAGCTCGCCGGAGGCAGCCCGGTGGTGGTAGCATCACCCTGGATAAACTCAACCCGGCAACCGTTCTGCTCAGACGTAGACTGCCCCCTTGCCAGCAAGACCTGTGAATAGTCGAGCACCGTACAACCGACAAACCCGCGCCTGGCCAGCTCCAGGCTATGCCGCCCCTGCCCGCCGCAAAGGTCGAGAATCCGGTCATTTTTTTGCAGCGGCAGCAGGTTACAGAGGATGTCGACTTCCCGGCGGGTCAGTTCAGCGTCGTCGACGGTACGGGCATCGGTCAGCAGGTAAATCTCATCAAACAACGACTTCCACCAGTCAGGCTGCACCTCAAAACTCATGGTCCCTCCGGATGAGCACCGAAACTGAACAGACCGTCAGTGGCGAAGATCGCTGCCGCCCCGCCCCAGGGTTGGGATTGGCAGATAGTCAGTTCCTCATGCTCGATATCGATCATCCCTTTGAGCGCTCCCTGCAGATACATCTTCTCCAGAATCAGGCAATCGCTCCAGACCGCTTCGGTATAGCGTTTTAACGCCTGCAGGTGATCAAGGGTAACCAAACGTGGTCGCAAAGCCATTTTGATCGGCCCGAGCAGGTAGGTAAAGCGATGGTCGATCGCCAGTTGCCGCTGCATGTCCAGAACGTCGCGCAATTCATCGGCATCGATCTGCAGCATGGCGTCATTGATCCGTTTCACCGCTTCACCGACCGGCAGGTTCGACTTGAGAATCGCCAGCGGTTGGACCCCGCCGCCACTGCCGACATTGGTCGGCACTCCACCGTAGCGAACCAGGAACCCGTACAGACCATCGGCTCCGAACAGGCAACGGAAATCGGTCTGCACCCTTTCGAGAAAAACGCCTCGACCTTGTTCGTAGCTGACACATTCTTCCGCCCAGAGATGCAGCGGGATCTTCTGCTGCACGATATAGAGCCCTTTGTCCAACGCCAGATTGATCGCCTCGTCAGCGTCCGGGTTGACCCCGCCGACCCGCACCCCGATACCGGAGTAGCCCCGCTCCGGTTTGAGCACCAGGTTCTCCCAGTTACGCCGGGTCCATTCATACAGATCATCGATCTGCTCACCATTCTGGCCGAGGGTCCTCCCGGGTAAAAAACGGCGGGTCCAAGGGGTGCGCATGACCGATTCGGCGGAGAAGCGCTCCTTGCCTGCCGAGGTCAGCAGCTCAAACATACTCTTGACGTTGATCGGCTCGGTGCCGCGCGGGTTGACCACCCGGCCCTCAGCAACCAGTTGCAGCAGCGGCGAGAGGTTCTGCTTGCGGTGCAGGTCGAGCAGTACGTCGGTATTGAAATCGACAAAGGCCAGCGACACCGGTGCCCCCCGGTAACAGACGTTGCCATCCTGAAATTCAAGTTCGTGCGGGGCCAGCAAGGCGCTGGAAAGACCATCGATGCTGTTCAACCGCTTGGCCAGATTGATGTTCTCGGTGACATCTTCCAGGGTTTCCTCTTCGGCGATCACGGCGATCTGCCCCGAATTGGAGCCGGCAAGCCGCTGATGATTGGCCACCAGCATCTTAACAAAGCCATCGATCGGATAGAGCAACGGATGATCGAAATCGATCTCGATGTCGATCGAGGTTGACCGGTTTACCCGCGCCCAGACCGCCTTGCCGATCTCCTGGGTGATGCGTTGATAATCCCAGCCGCCCGGGCTGCCCAGATTCCACTCTGAATGATATCCCCAAAAGCCATCCACATCAGTCTCCTTTGCGCTCCAGGACCTGTTGAAATGCAGCAAAACCGATCTCTCCCTGAGTGAGCACTTGCCGGGCAAAGATGCCAATTTCCATTTCCGCAGCCTGCTCACGCAACTGCAGCATTCGCCGTAAACCTAAAGTGTAGCAGACTTGATAGCCGGGACGCAGTGCGTACTTCGGCACCACCTCCGCAGCTTTCTGCGGCACATAGCCGACCCGCACCAGCAACTCGGCAGCTTCGTCAAGCCTAAGACGACCACTCTGCAGACCGATATCGACCAAGCCGCGGGCCGCCCGTTCTATCCGTCGCCGGGCGAGTAGGAACCTGTCCCAGGGTCCATTGAAATAACCGGTTATCGCCATCAACTGTTCGGCAAAGCAGGCCCAGCCCTCGTAAAACAGCGGCCGCTCCAATGGCCGCCGGATCGCGCTTGGCAGATTCCAGCGGCAGACATCGAGCAGGTGATGACCTGGCCAGGCTTCATGGGCGGCGGTCATGCGATACTCCAGGGTCCGACCAACTGGGCCAGCCCGATCCATGCCATGCTCATAGAGATAGAAGATTCCCCCACTGGCCGGGTGTCCGACTCTGGCACTGTAGGCATCTGACGCGCGGATAGCGCTCATACTCTCTGGCACGGCAGCCAGTTCCGGTTGCAAACCACCAGCCAGCGGCGGAATCAGTCCTACAGTGCGGGCATGCTTTTCAAGACGCAACAGTTCAGGTTGATAAAGCTGCTGCAGTTTGTTTTCCGGTGCGACCTGAAATGGGAGATGACTTTCTGCCTGTTGCCAGGGCAGCCCGGGAACCAACCGCTCAGCTTCTGCAGTCAGCACTTCTTCCATTTCCGCATATTCGCTCCGGAGTTCTTGCTCGGCGCTATCCAGAGGGCAACCACAACCCAGATGTGTGCTGAGCAAACGCTCGAACAGCTCTAAAGGCAGGATAAAACTTTTCCGGATCGGGCAGTGTTGCAAGGCTGAAGACAACTTTGTCAAAGCCTCCTCTATGTTTGTGTGTTCACTGTCCGCCCCCAATGATCGCATTAACCATGGTCTTAAATCCGCCAACATTTTCTCACCAAGAACCATGAACAGCTCTGGGACTGCGACAAGAATTTCGCCGGCGCGCTGAAGGAAAGCAGGTAGCCCGGCGATACGTTCCCGCCAGGCGCCCGGATCGCTGCTTTCCAGCGCTTCACTCAGACCGGCCACAACAATCGACAGATGAAAGGTCGGTTGGCTGCTGTGGGGAGCCACCTCAACTAACTGCTCGCTCAAGGTCTGTAACATCTCCAGCAGCAGTTCAGCATCGACCTTTTCTGGCGCGGCAGCGGCCTTGTTACGTCGCAGTTCGAGCTTTGCTCGCCAATGATTCGCCTTGACCACAAATTGTTCAATTGCGTCAGCAGAGAAATCATCCCAGCCCCAACGAGTTGAGTCATTAGCGATCACTTGTGGAAAAAAATAGAATTCGTCACTGGAACAGCAGATGGGAAATTGCCGGGCAATCTCCTGATAGATTTGCTCCGCGAGTTGAACCAAGGAAGAGGATTTGGTTTCTGGAGACTTTTGCACAGGTTGACAACTCCTGGTTTAGTTCGAAATATTATAACAAGCGAGCCTGAATTGTTTACAGGACAGGTTCCGACAAACCAATAAAGCCCTCATTTAGCCGCCAAGGCGCCAATAGAAGAAAAGTCCGGAATCGGGGTTTGCTTGGTGCTCTTGGTGTCTTGGTGACAATAGCCTTTCTTTGACCCATAATTTTGAACTTAAATGCCTGCCCCTTATATTGAGACCTTCCTCAGTCATCAGAGAGAAATTCTAAAAAGCCAATTTCAACTATATTTCAACCTGTTATAATTCTACTAAGAACTACAGTTTGCACCATATTACGGTTCATATTTCTTTTCTGCCTGCGGAAAGGAGAGCACCTCATGAAATCGCGACAAATCATCCAAGATCTGGAAAAGGGAAAACTGGAAGGAAAAGAATTTATCAAGTGGTGGCGCAAGGAGAACGATTTTGTCGATTACGAACTGGTTGATAATTACCTAAAAAACTCAAAAACCGAACACGAAATCGAAAACTATGAGCTGCTAAACATGGAGGAAATGTGGTAGGTTATGAAACGTTGGAAACCGTCCGGGCTGCGGCGCAGCAAATCGACCAAAAGCGACAACATCGAATGGACGCATCGCAACAAAGAGGGGAAGAAAGAAACCATCACCTGCCCCTACAACGCCCATAACATTATGTCGATCTTCGATGCGGAAACCCGTGGCAGTACGGTCGGTTGAAACGAACTATCGGCCGACCTCGCTAAGGTCGTTCCCCTTTGGGACGACCTTTACTTTTCAATCGTACTGCACGGCAAAGATAGCTTCCGGTCGGCTTCACATAGGCTGTTTTTGTGTCTCCGTGACGAATGATGGTAAAATCGTAACCATGAATATGATCGTGACGCTCGCAGGACCTGCCGGCTTCGAGCTGAAAAGAGCCAAACCGCAACAGATAACAACTCCTTGTGCTATAACTTGATGATGTCATGCTTGCGGTTCTCCAGAACGGGTCCACAGCAACGTGCCGGTTGTCAGTCAATACTTTCCGCCCTGGCGGATAGAGATATTTAGTGCTTGATGACGATTTTGACCTTTTACGACAGGAGTCTGGCATGCCAACATTGATCAGCCAGCCGACCCGCGTCACAGCTGCTGGCAACAAACCGAAACTGATCGAAGAGTTTATCGGCCGGGTCAATACCGACACAGAAGAATTGAGCATCGCGCGGATGGTCAGCCCGGCAGGCTGGGAAGAACCGGGACAACGACCGGAGTTTGACGAATTCAGCCTGGTATTGAACGGCACCTTACGGGTCACCACTCCTTCCGACTTCATTGATGTGAGCGCTGGGCAGGCAATTATTTGCCATCACGGCGAATGGGTCCGTTACAGTACCCCGACGCCAGAAGGCGCTGAATACCTGGCGATCTGTCTGCCGGCATTTTCGCCCGAGACCGTTAACCGCGACCTCGACTAAATCGCAGCAAGCGGCAGATTACTGATTTACCTCTGAGGAACGTTGAAACATGGATTTGCAGCCACTGCTAGACTGGGGACTCTCTTTTTACCACCGCTATCCCGAGTTCTGCTATGTTGCCGCGGGTGTTCTTGTCCTTCTAGCTTTATGGAAACCTTTCAAAGTCCTGAGAGCGGCTTGCGTCATGCTGGTTCTGGCTGTTTTGGTCTATATCGGTTTCTTCCTGATAAATTCGATGAATGTCGGTATCAAGGTTAAAGATAAAGCCATCCACCGTACTGAAAAAGCACTTGAGTAGTTATTCGCAATGAACGATATAAAGATTTCCAACCGGTTGCAGATCCCCCTGGCAGAAATTGAACTGACCGCCATCCGTGCACAGGGCGCCGGGGGACAGCATGTCAATAAAGTCGCCACCGGCATCCATCTGCGCTTCGATATCCGCAACTCCTCTTTACCGGTCGAAATTCAACAACGCCTGCTGCAGCTGTCCGACCACCGGATCAGCAAAGATGGTCACATCATTATCAAATCGCAGCAGACCCGCAGTCAGGAACAGAATCGCCTCAACGCCCTGGAGATGCTGCAAGAACTGATCAGAAGCGTGCTGATCCCGCCTAAAACCCGCAAAGCGACCAAACCTTCCCGGACCGCCAAGGAAAAACGTCTGCAGCAAAAAAATCAACGCAGCCAGGTCAAATCGATGCGTCGTAAAGTCACCGACTAAAGCCCCAAGCGCATCGATTATTGGCGCTGGGATCTGCTTGTTCTGGCAGGCAGCGTTTTCCATTTCCTGACCGTCTAACAATTCTTCGCTTGAGACACGTTACAAGAAAAAATCAGCTAGTCACTTGCCGAGCTTTCTTAATGCGTGTAGATTAATAAAATCTATAAACTGCGGCAGTGAGATAGCATGAGTCAAACAACTTGCCTGATCGTCGACCAGCAACAGCAGCCGGCAGAAAATCTGCCCGAGCTGCTGAAAGAGCTGGCGCAAAAACATCAGCTGGATATCTACCAGAGCCGCCAGCGGCTGGTCGGTCGCGGCCTGTCGCTGCTGACCAAAGGGGACCGTGACTCCCTGACGAAGATTTCCCGGCTGCTGCTCCAGAATGGCTTCACTCACTGGCTGGTCGAACCGAGCAAACCGCAGTTTGTGCCCCACCGCATCCGCTCCCTGGACATCAGCGCGGAAAAGATCACCTTTAGCTGCCAGAAAAAACAGATTGTCTTTCCCAAAAGCGCGGCAATCCTTGCAGTGTTTGCCGAGATGTCCGGAGATCTTGCCGAAAAGAGCGTTAAGCAGCTGCTTTCCAGCCACGCCTATCGCGGCCGGGATGATGTCCGCCATCTGGAAGAGCATAAGGTTCGTAAAATCATTCTGCAGGGCAACCCGTTGCTCGATCTGTATCTGCTCGACGAGCAAAAACAGATTATTGACGCGGTGCGGGTCTTCCCGGGCAAATTCGACCCAAAAGGACTGGGCGAACGAGCGACCGTCAGCAGCAAACAGAACCTCGATCGGGTCTTGAAACTGGCCGAGGAATATGCCGGTGATTTTACCCTGGTGACCGATTTCGGGCTGGTCAACCTGCCTGGCTGTAGCTTGCGCCGGGAAAACCCGGACGATCCGGAAACCCAGCGGCAGAACCAGATCAGCCTGGCCCGTTACGGCTGGCTGCTCGCCGACCTGGAGCGGACCGAAGCGATCAGCCCGGCACCGCCAGAGCAACAAGCCGATGAGATGACTGGCAGCGTTGCCGCGGCAATCCTGATGCAGAGCCCGACTCTGGTGGCGAACGGCCAACTGGAGCAGGTCATGCCGGTGGCCAGGGAAATCGCCAAGGAAATCGATCAGGCCGAGACGGAGAAAAAAAACCAACCGACAGATCCGGCCATTGCCGAAGCCGGTCTCCCTGCGCCCCCAGACGCCAAACAGCTCGGCGCCCATACCCATCCGCTGTTCTGGCTCGGTAGTGCCGGTGCCGCTCTGGCCGTCGGGGTGATGTTCTTTGCCGAAGTCGAGGAAAGGCTGCTTCGGACATTCTTCAAATATTTCTTTGCCACGGGCGCCTTTACTCTGCTGCTCGCCGGTCTGTTCTTCTGGGGCGGCTTCTATTTCATCCGCCTGAAGAGGCAAATGGAAAACACCCCGACCAGCAAGGTGCGCTCGGTCGCCATGGGCATGGTCGAGGTCAAAGGCCGGGCGGTTCGCCAGTACGCACTGATCTCACCGATGTCACACGTGCCCTGTGTCTACTATCGACTGACCAAGTATCATCGCGAAGACAACAAACAGTGGACCGTCACCAGCATCAGCAGCAGCGATAACGTTCCCTTTTATCTCGAGGATGATACCGGGCAGATCAGTATCGACCCGTCCGGCTGTAAAGTCAGGGCTGGAACCAAGCAGGAAGGGGCCCCGGGACAGGTCGGCTTAACCCGGTTTGAAGAGTGTGACGACAAATGGGTCGAGGAGATCATCGTCGAAAGCACCCTGCTCTACGTGCTCGGCTTTGCCTCGGTCAAACGGGAACAAGGACCGACCCTGACTGAGCAGAAGATTGAGGCATTGCGCGAACTGAAACGCAATCCGCAGAACCTGCAACAGTTTGACAGCGATGGTGACGGTAAGATCAGTGAGGATGAGTGGGAAGCGGCCCGCACCGCCGTGGAAGAAAAAGTGCTGCACGAATCGCTGAAAAATAGACAGCGACGCAAAAAACAGCAAGAGCATGTGGTGATCGGCAAGCAACGGGGCCGCCCGCTGGTGATTGCCGAAACCCATTCCGAAGCCTCGCTAACCAGCCGCTTTGCCTTCTACACTGTCCCGCTGTTTATCGCGGCAATAACGGCTACCGGCTTTGGAATTTCACAACTGATCAACTTTTTTGGCTGAACCATATAGAGAGCAGAAACCAAGACGGATAAAGAGGAGGCATTATGACCGGCTGGATCGTACTGGGCGTTGTTTTACTGCTGCTGTTGGGGCTGATCACTTACGTGATCATCATCTACAACGGCTTTGTCGCGCTGAAAAACAACATCAATCAGGACTGGAGCAATATCGATGTACTTTTGAAACAACGCTACGATGAGTTACCAAAGCTGATTAAGGTCTGCGAAGGCTACATGCAGCATGAGCAGAAAACCCTGGAAGCGGTCATCAAGGCGCGCTCACAGGTCAACTCAGCACAAACCGAGGGCCAAAAACTGCAGGCGCAGAACATGTTGACCGACACCCTGAAGTCATTGTTCATGGTGGTCGAGCGTTATCCTGAGTTGAAAGCCGATTCCGGTTTTCGACAGCTGAGCAACCGGATCACCGAAATTGAAGATCAGATTGCCGATCGTCGCGAGCTTTATAACGCGTCGGTGACCATATACAACACCCGGCTTGATCAGTTCCCGGACGTCATCGTCGCGCGCCTGTTCAACTTTGACAGCCGTCAGCTCTGGACGATCGATGCCGCTCATCGCCAGGATGTTGAAGTCAGTTTCCAGCATACTTAGGCGTTGAAAAAAAGATTAAAAATCAGCGCGGCAAGTACCGATATGAGGAGTGAGTGCTCTGTTCTTTTACCGGCAGAGCCCCTCCGACTCCATGGATGGAGCGCAATTGTATGAGGACGCACATTCATGGCGATCAACCATTATCAACTGCTTGGCATCCCTGAAGATGCCGATTTCCAGCGAATTAAAGCTGCCTACCGCAGTATGGCGAAACGCTTCCACCCTGACACCAACAAGGGTTCGGAAGCCGCCGCCGAGCTGTTCCGCAAAATCAACGAAGCCTACCGGGTCCTCAGCGACGACCGCTTGCGCATTCTTTACAACCAGCAGCTTGTCGCCACCGGTCAAGCACCTGTCAAACAAGCACCCCGTAAAGAGGAAAAACCGGTCACTGCCGATCCGCAGCAAAAGTTCAATCGTTTTCTCAATTCCCTGCTCGACGCCATCTTCGAAGCCCCGGAAGATGCGAACGCGGAAATAGCAGCTAAAAAGCGCGCGCCGCCCAAACCTAAATCAACCCGCAATGTCCCGCGCAAGCCGGATTTTAACTTCTACTATTATCTGGCGATGGAGCAGACGAGTCACCGCTATCAATGCGATGAAGACGGTATCTTCCGGCGCACGAAAAATAGTGGCCAGGCACAGAACGCACGTGGAATATTCCGTGGCGGCCCCGGGAGCAATCTTCTGATCCTGCTCTTGTCAGGACTTTGGGAGGTCCTTAGGCAATAAAAGCAAAGCGGGCCACCCCGATACTGGGATGGCCCGCTTAAGTCTTGTCTTTTTTAAAGATAGTTACAGTGCCCGGGAAACGATCCTTTTCCACATCAACCGACTGCGACTGCGGCGGTTAAATTGTAGCGGGCAGCTGACCGTTGGTTTTTCCGAACTGCGTGCCTGAGCAAACAGGCTGATCCATCTCATAAACATTCTGACTTTTCCCTTTTCAACAAAAAAGCTCCCAAAACCGGGCAGATACTAGTCACAGGCCACGTTTCAGTCAACCACTTTTTTTGCTAAACTCTTGTTTTTAAAGTGATTCCACCTCTAGCCCAGCAGTGCTGCTGAATACCGACCAAATCTATTTTCTGTGAGAGGCGAGAGAGACCCGAAACGGAACCCTGTTTTAGCCGGTTTGGCGGGGCAATTTGCCGATTGCGCTTGACTCGAGGTATCTTTTCACTATCTTCGTACTACGCCTAAAGGAGATTGTGTATGTCTGAACAAATTGAAGATCTGAAAATCTGCGAGCTGAAAGCCAAGGGATTGATGGAAGAGATTGACCGCCGCTCGAACAACCCGACAGTGGTCTGCAACAAATGTGGTGCCAAGGCCAACCTTCCGGGACAGGTTCACAACCCGCGACCACTGAAAAAAACCAATCTCAATAATTTTTGGGGATAAGCCTTTTCTTTTATTGACGCAGGAGAACGTGTGCAGAAGACTCTCGACTTCTTTCGCCAGAATGATCAGTTTGCCCGCCATTGTGGAATTGAACTTCTCGATGCCAAGCCTGGCTGGTCGCATGTTAAGATGGAGATTCAACCTTTCCACCTGAACGGCGCCAAAACGGTTCACGGTGGCGCCATATTCACTCTGGCCGACTTTGCCTTTGCCGTGGCGGCAAACAGCCAGGGACAACTCGCTCTGGCAATCAATACCAGTACCTGCTTCGTCAAAGCAGCATTGGCCGGAACTCTCTATGGTGAAGCAGAGGAACTTTCAGTGAATCGCCGCCTGGGCACTTATCAGGTGCGAATTACCGATGCGCAACAGCAATTGATCGCCCAGTTTACCGGCACCGCATACCGCAAAGACGAAGCCCTGTTTGAAGCGAAGTAGAGAACAAGATGCTTAGATGGTTCGGTAAAAAGAAGGTCGGCCTGGCCCTAGGCGGTGGCGCGGCGCGCGGGCTGGCCCACATCGGGGTCTTGCAGGCCCTTGAAGAAGCTGAGGTACCGGTCGACCTGATCACCGGCACCAGCATGGGCGCAATCATCGGCGCCATGTATGCAGCCAAACCAAATGTCGCCCCCCTGCATGACAAGATGCTCGAGTATTTAAAGAGCGACGTGTTCCGCAAAGCGCGCCTCGATTTCGTTGTTGAACGGAAAGACAAGGTTGATGGTGAAGGGATCTTTTTCCGCTTTTCCCAGCTGGCGCGGAAAAAGATTTTCTTTACCCTGGCGATGTCGATGGTCTCTTTTGTCTCACAGGAGACACGCGATAAGAGTTTTGAGTATTTACTGCCGGATATCGATATCGAGGACACCAAACTCCCCTTTGCCGCTATCGCACTCGACCTGATCAGTGGCAACGAAGTCGTGATCAGAAACGGTCCATTACGGACCGCCATCTCGGCGACAAGCGCCTTACCGGGGATTTTGCCACCCGTTGAATTCCGCGGCATGCAACTGGTTGATGGGGGCTGGATCGATGCGGTCCCGGTGGCACCGGCCAAAGAGATGGGCGCTGACATTGTGATCGCCGTAGATGTCGGCTGTGACTTAGGCGACCCTGGAGAGTCAAACAGTGGACTGGATATCGTTTTTCGTGCCGATACTGCGGCACGCAATGCGTTATCCAATCTACAGCTGCAGCAAGCCGACCTGGTGATTTGCCCATCCGTCGGCATTAATCACTGGGCAGATTTTAGCCGGGCCGATGAAATCATCGCCAAAGGGCGCTACGCAACCCTGGAACGGCTTTCAGAAATCAAAGCCCTGCTAAAGCTGAAAAAACCCTCTGAAAAAAAATCTATATTCACCAGCTGACCCTATTTTGATAAAGGCTTGAGGAGATTCAATAGATGATCAATGCCAACGATTTACGACGCGGACTGGTAATTCAATTAGATGGTGCCCCCTGCCTGGTTCTCGATATCAGCCAACAATCACCGACCGCACGTGGCGGGACCACCCTGATTAAGACCAAATACCGCAACCTGCTCTCCGATCAGGTTCTGAACAAAACCTTCAAAGCCGGTGACCGCATCGACGAAGCCGACTTCAATCGCCGCAAAGGGCAGTTCCTCTATGCTGCCGCAGATGACCAGGGCGTTTTCATGGATCAGGAAAGCTATGAGCAATATGAAATCGGTGGTGAACTGTATGCGGATATCCGCGGATACCTGCTGGAGGGCGGAGAAGTGTCGCTCGGCGTTTATAACGATCAGGTCGTCACCCTGGAAGTCCCGCAAGTCGTCGAATTGATTGTCTTTGAAACAGCTCCAGCAATCAAAAATGCCACCGCAACGGCACAGACAAAAGAAGCAGTTCTGGAAACCGGCATCAGTGTTCAGGTGCCGGGCTATCTGGAAGCCGGTGAAAAAATCAAAGTCGACACCCGGGAATGCCGCTTTATCTCAAGAGCCTGATCACAAATGCTGACCCTGACCATTGATCAGATCAAGAATTCTGTTGGTAAACACAGACCGCGGTCATTGAGGCAACATGGATCAAAACAGGCTTCGGTCGCTATGTTGCTGTGCGACACGGCAAACGGCCCAGAAGTGTTGTTTATCCGCCGGGCAGATTATGCCGGGGACCCCTGGTCGGGAGATGTTGCCTTTCCCGGTGGCGTCATCGAAGCAGAGGATACAGGGCCTCAGCAGGCGGCAGAACGTGAAGTCGCGGAAGAGATCGGCCTGCAACTTCAGACAGAGCAATATCTCGGACAACTCGATGATCTTTCTGGTGCCTATCTGCCGATTCAGATCTTCTGTTTCGTCTATCTGTTGGAACAGAAGCCCCACTTTCAGCTGAATGGTGAAGTGGTCGATACCTTCTGGGTTCCGCTGCCTGAGTTGCTCAACCCTCGGAGGCGCAAACAAGCCAGCTTTGAGTACCGCGGCTCAAAACGGACCCACCCGATCATCGACCTCGATGGATACTGTGAGCGTTTCCTCTGGGGCATCACCTACCGACTGTTCGAAAACTTTTTTTCGCTGTTCGACAACCTGCCGCAATCAACCAGCCAAAAAGCATAACGATTCATCGGCTGATGATGATCTGCTGTGGGTCGAGCCAGCGAATAAAAAGGCTCTGATAAAAAGTCTTCATTTAGCCTTTGTTTTGGTTATAGCTACGTTTGAAAACGGGACGAAGCGGCTTCCGGATGATTATGGATAGCTGGCACAAATACCAAGTTCCAAGAAATTCCACCGGCCAAAGTCTTGCCCCATGAGGGCATATCGGGATAGTCATAAAAGTATCCGGAGCAGGTTTTTGGAAAGATCAGCTTGGGTTTGACAGTAAAGCGGAGGACACTATGCACTGCCGCAAAAGACTTGCACTCTATCTGATTCTGCTGATATGGCTGCTGAGCTTGCCGTGGCCGATTCATGCCCTACAAATACTTGGTGACCAGGCATTGATCGAAGCTCTCCAACAGGGAGGGTACAACCTGTATTTCCGGCATGAAGCAACCGACTGGTCGCAACAGGACGCTGTCCGGCAAAAAGATGATTGGCTGAGCTGTGAGGGAACCAGGATTCGTCAGCTTTCTGAATCGGGCCGACAACGTGCCCAAGAAACCGGGAAGGCCATGCGCAGCCTCAAAATCCCTGTCAGCGAGGTTTTGGCCAGTCCTTATTGTCGAACCATGGAGACAGCCCGGCAACTCGGACTGGGGGACGTCCAAGTGAGTACCGATGTCATTAATCTGCGTATCGCGGAGTACTTCGGGGGGCGCGAAACGGTGATTGCGACCGCCCGGAAACTCCTTGCCCGTCGGCCGGCGGATGGGAGCAACCGGGTCATCGTCGCCCATGGCAACGTGGCGCAGGCGGCGACCCCGGTCTATCCCGGCGAAGGCGAAGCGGTCATCTTCAAACCGGACGGCAAGGGGCAGTTTACCTTTGTCGGCCGAATGACACCTGATCGGTGGAGACAACTCCTTCAGGAGAATTGAGTCGATCCAGGTCTTTATTCGAGGCGGTAACGGACGATTCGGTCGTTGCCGGAATCGGATATCCAGACCTGCTTTCCCCGGACCTCGACCCCTTCGGGTGTCGTGAACGAGTAATCCCCCCGGGATGCCTTGCCATCGCCGAGCCGGAGCCTGAGCGTGCCGTCAGCGCCGATAAACTTGACCGAGTGGGTATACTTGTCGGCGGCGATCAATGTGCCGTCTGCCAACAGGTCGAGATAGCGCACACCATCAAAACCGTACGTTTCACGGGTCAGTTCGTTTTTAATGACCAATTCCGGTGAGAGCAGCAAAACCCGGTCGTTTCCCGCATCGGCCAGCCAGAGATCGCCGTTGGCCGCCAGTTCCAGATCATGTGGCGACGAAAGCCCGGTGAGTTCCCTGATTTTTTCCCCCCGGTCGAAAGCGACGACATTGCCCGACCAGGCTCCGGCCACATAAATGCGACCGTTCGGATGCGCCAGGACCCCTTCCGGTCCACGCACGGATCCGCTCAATTCACCAATCAGGGTCGCTTGTTTATCCTGCATGCGGTAAATGGTCACCCGGTTGTTGTGGGTATCGGCAACATACGCCAAGCCCAGGTCATCAAAATCGATGTCATGGGTGCCGGACTGGTGATCTGCGCCGAATTGTCCAAGCAATACCAGTGAGCTGGGGTCGAGAATGGCAATCCGGTTATTACCGACATCGGACACCATCAAATAGCGGCCGTCGGGAGAGAGTTTCAGGTCATGTGGATTACTCAGCTGAACACGGCTTTCCTTTTCGAAAACAGCCTTTAGAGGTTGCGCTGAAATTGTTTGGCAGGACAGAAAAACGATGAGGACTATTGTCAGCAGGAAATTCATGATGCCTTCTTACCTGTCGAGTTGGCCGGGCAGGAGGTTTTCGTGGATGGATTATCAAAGCAAATCGGCGTCCGGCCACGCATCTCAGATGCTAGAAACTAAAACGTTGTTGAGACAATTATAACAGTCCTCAAAGCTTTAAAGGTGCATATTATGATGAAACCGGCCACCCATAATGATTTCAGACCGGCCACTTGGCCGAATCTCCATACTCATGAGACGCTCGTGTGCCTATCAGCCTAGTAATAATTCACTTTTCCCCTTTATCAATAATGCAAAAGCAATGAGCATATCCCCTCACCACAAGCAGCATTATCAACTAAAGAGAATTAGAGATATCTAAATATTATGTTATATTGTTGGATACAGATCTATGAGGGAAACAGGGATCATGTATGACTATTTCAAGGAAAAACTCTTTAGAATTCGCCTGACAATGCAATGTGCCCCCTAAGCAAGCATCTGCCTGCATTGAGTCCGCTATGGACGAACCGATGCTTACTCCATGGGGTTGGTGGCTTCAAAGGATAAGGGGAAAGACACCCAGCGACGCTCATATGTTATCGATGATTCGGGTATAGTTAACGCTAAAAGCGACTACGACCAGTCGGAGAGTTGGTTTCCTGCTACTGCAATCTACGATAGATCTATGATGGACATAATCCGTAAACCCGCCAATCCCGATTTTACTCCGATCCCAATTGGGGGAAATAAGCCAGTCTAGCTCATCGGTTTTTGACCGATTATGACGACTGCCAACACTAGTGAGTTTCCCATATAAGAGTAACAAAATTTAGCCATGGCCTTCGCCGGGGCTCTTCGGTGTTTCTTCGATACAGGCCGCTACAAGAAATAATAAAGAGCATCAAGAGAGTGAGGGGCGGCAAGTTTTTGAATTTCATGGCTGCTTTTCTCTGGAGTGCAGGTGGTTATGGCTCCATAACCAGGCGGAAGCCCGTATCATTCGATTTATGATCGTGTCCGTCCCAGCAGCGGCGAGCTGATGTTGCCTCGGCCGGGTCGAAGTCCCATGAACCGCTACGGGTGATGCGTTGGGGTTCATGCGGGTCATCCCGCCAGGCCGAGCCATCCGTTGGCGCTCCGTCGTAGTTTTCGTGCCTGCTGTCGTAAATCCATTCGTAGACATTTCCGGCCATGTCGAAGAGCCCGAAGGGGTTGGCCGGGAAGGAGCCAACCTCGGAGGTCATATCCTGTTTCCCGTCCCAGGGCATGCCACAACCCGCACAGTTCGCATTGTTCTTGCCGACCTCGGCACCCCAGTAGAAACGGGTCATCGTGCCACCCCGTGCCGCATATTCCCACTCCGCTTCACTCGGCAGACGGAACTTTTTGCCGGTTTTGTTGCTCAACCAGCGCGCAAATTGCACAGCATCATTCCAGGAGACGTTGATAACCGGTCTGTTACCGCGCCCCCAACCGCTGTCATCTGGAATCTTCAGGCCCATCTCCTTACGATAGGGTGCGTATTGCGCGAAGGTGACCTCGTGAGCGCCCATGTAGAATTCGTTGATGTGAACTCTGTGGATCGGGAGGGATTCGGCGTCCTCGCCAGTCAGGTCGCCCATGAGAAAGGAGCCGGCGGGAATCTTGATGAACGGCATGCCGGTCGCCGGCTCAATGTAGTCGGCGGTCCGGTTAGTCGATGGTTCCGGTTGCTTGACCTGAGCAGAGGAAGGTTGGTCGACTTGCGGTGCGGTTTCTTTTTCAGGCGTCGATACCGTCTCCTCTTTTGACTGACAGCCGCTAAGGCTGATTGTGAAGAATAAAATTATGACGGTTATGGCTAAGCGCATGTTTTGTCCTCCATTTGTTGGATTAACTTTACTGTTTCTGGTTGATAATTGCCAGACAAACCCAAAGGCTCAGTTAGCGAATTGAGTTGGTCATAGCGGCCTATTTACTTTTCCGGCAAGCAGGCTATTCCAGACTCGACACGACGTATTCTGTCACAGCAGGATGCTATTGCCACCAATCCAACTGAATCGTGGAGGGGTTGGTAACCGGAAAAAACAAGAGATATTGCATTTTGCGAGGCCATGGAGGTAATTGGTGCGCATGATAATGCCGCCAACACAAGGGTCTGGATGAACTGAGGATTAATGGGTCGTATTTGCACTAAACGGACCCTAAATATCGTAAGTTTTTTAATTGACTGCCCCTATCAGCGAGAGTGGCTGTTTTTCTTCATAACGGGTGGCAGGTTTCACATCATAATCAGTGGCCACATTCGATCATAATAGGCATGAAAGGCTCATTCTCATATTAACGATCACGGAATGTTTTTTGTCTGCACCCACCCCATTATTTGAACAGCGCTCATTGCTCCAGCTTGTCGCGCAATCTCTTTGCCACCTTTAAATAGGATAAAAGTCGGTAAACTGTTGACAGTATATCGGCTGGCACTGAGTCGATTGTTCTCGGTGTTAAGGGTCGCCAGTCTTATTTCCGGCTGAAGTTTCGTGATTGCCTGCTTGAAATCCGGCAAGGTTTTCTGGCAATAACCACACCAGGGCGCCCAGAACAAGACCAGCAGTGGTTGACTGCTGCCGTTCAGAACTTTCTGGAGAGTATGATCCGTTAGCTCCAGTGGCACGGCCGAAAAGAGAGCCTTGTGGCATTTGCCGCACTTGGGAGCGTCTTGCATTCGGTTCTGTGGGACTCGGTTCACTGCCAGACACGCGTGACAGATAATGTTCAGATCAGTACCCATGCCAGCCTCGATTTCGATAGATAATTCTGCCATGTCTGCCGGGATATCGATTCATCGACAAAATCCTAACAGGTTCCGGCATGATTGTGGGCCGATAAACTGGCGCTACGCGCCATGCTGGAATTTGCTGTTCTCTCCCCGTCAACTCCATCAAGCGACGGATTCTTTCCCGGCTCGGCGGGTGCGTTCTCAGCCAGTGCGGTACAGAGTAGACAGGAACCATTCGCCGGAAAAAGCCGCCGGTCTGTTGTTCGATTTTCTGCAGCGCCGAGGCCAGACCTTCCGGGTCCCCGGTCAAGGTTGCCGCACCCAGGTCGGCGTTAAATTCGCGGACTCGGGAAAGGCCAAATTGTGTGAGGCTACTGACTTGCGGAGCAAAAATCATTATCAGTACCAACAGCCAGTTGACGCTTTGATCGGTAAAAAGAAGAAGAGGCAGGTTCAGCAGCAATAGAATCTGGCCAAACAAAGACAGGCTGCCTGTCAAGCGACTGATAAAATCGGCCAGCCGCATCACCCGGATATCGTCATTACATAGATGACTGATTTCGTGAGCCAGTACGCCCGCCAGCTCCCGTTGGTTAAGCACTCTCAACAGCCCCTCGGAGATACCAATGATCGGTTCCTCCCGTTTGCCGACGGCCATCGCGTTCGGTTGCCGCATTGGCAGAGTGTAGAGGACTGGCAGCTTTTCAAGCCCAGCACGCTGCGCTAGCCGCTGAATCAACTGATATAGCTCTGGGGCCTGCGGCCTGCTGATCGCTCGTGCACCATACATACGCATCAAGAGATGAGGCGAAGCGGCTGGAACAGACAGCAGCAAGGTGCCGGAAATAGCCAGTAGCCAGATGACTGCCGCAGATCCCCAGATCAGCCAGCCGACCAACAGCAAGTAGCTGCCGAGGAAACCGAACAGCAACGCTGTCTGCAGTCGGTTCTGCCAACTGTGGCGCAACCATAGGTTTCTGTCGATTGAGGATCTGCGGAGCATCTGTCTATCCTTTCTGTCAGCCTGACAGCCTTATGCAGCTCAGGCCGCGTTACCTTTTTTATTGGTGACATCTTCGAACTCGGCATCGATCACGCCATCTCCCTGATGTCCGCCATGGCCGGCTTCCTGTTCAGGGCCACTCGGTTGTGCATACAGTTTCTCTGCCAGCTGGGCCGAAGCATCGCTCAGGGCCTTGCTTTTCTTTTCTATCTCAGTTTTTTCATCCCCCTTGATTGCTGACTCAAGCTCTTCGATCAACGCCTCAATGGCTGCCCTCTCATCAGCATCGACTTGATCGCCGACGCTTTCAAGGGTCCGGTTCGTCGCATGCACCAACGCCTCGGCCTGGTTACGGGCACTGACCAGTTCGTGGAAGCGCCGATCTTCCTCGGCATGGGTTTCCGCTTCGCGAACCATCCGCTCGATCTCCTCTTCACTCAGCCCACTCGATGCCTTGATCACCACCGACTGTTCTTTGCCGGTAACTTGATCCTTAGCCGATACGTTGAGGATGCCGTTGGCATCGATGTCAAACTTGACCTCGATCTGCGGTACCCCGCGTTGTGCCGGGTTTATCCCTTCCAGATTGAACTGGCCGAGCGACTTGTTGTGGATCGCCTGCTCCCGCTCGCCTTGCAGCACGTGCACGGTGACCGCCGACTGGTTGTCCTCGGCCGTCGAGAAGACCTGGCTGGCCTGCGCCGGGATGGTGGTGTTTTTCTCGATCAGCTTGGTCATCACTCCACCGAGGGTCTCGATCCCGAGGGAGAGAGGGGTAACGTCGAGCAGCAGCACGTCGTTGACGCTGCCACCAAGTACGCCCCCTTGAATGGCCGCACCAATTGCCACCGCTTCATCCGGGTTGACGTCCTTGCGCGGCTCCTGGCCGAAGATCTCTTTGACCTTCTGCTGCACCAGCGGCATGCGGGTCTGACCGCCGACCAGGATGACGCTGTCGATCTCGCTGCTCTTCAGTCCGGCGTCCTTAAGCGCCTGCTGACAGGGGCCGATGGTTCGCTCGACCAGCTCGGCAACCAGCGCCTCAAAGCGCGCCCGGCTGATCTTCATGTTGAGATGCTTCGGCCCACTGGCGTCGGCAGTGATGAACGGCAGGTTGACCTCGGTCTGCTCGGTCGTAGAAAGCTCGATCTTGGCCTTCTCCGCCGCTTCCTTCAGGCGCTGCAGGGCCATCTGATCGCCACGCAACTTGATCCCCTGTTCTTTCTTGAACTCGTCACAGATAAATTCAATCAGCTTGGTATCAAAATCTTCCCCCCCGAGGAACGTGTCACCATTTGTGGCCAACACCTCGAATTGCTGCTCTCCATCGACATCGGCAATCTCGATGATTGAGACGTCGAAGGTTCCGCCGCCCAGATCGTAAATCACCACCTTCTGGTCACCTTTTTTGTCCAGTCCGTAAGCCAGTGCCGCGGCTGTCGGCTCGTTGATGATCCGCTTGACCTCGAGACCAGCAATCTTGCCGGCATCTTTGGTTGCCTGGCGTTGCGAGTCGTTGAAGTACGCAGGGACAGTGATGACGGCTTCAGTCACAGTTTCGCCCAGATAGTCCTCCGCGGTTTTTTTCATCTTCTGCAGAATCTTGGCAGAAATCTCCTGTGGCGACAGCTCTCTGCCTCCTGCCTTGACCCAGGCATCCCCATTCTTAGCTTTAACAATCCGATAGGGAACCATCCCCTCATCTTTTTTGACCATCGGATCGTCATGTCGCCGTCCGATCAAGCGCTTGATCGCAAAAAGGGTGTTTTCCGGGTTGGTCACTGCCTGGCGCTTTGCGGTCTGGCCGACCAGAACTTCCTTGTCAGCAGAATAGGCAACGATAGACGGAGTAGTCCGTGCCCCCTCACTGTTCTCGATGACCTTCGGTTTGCCACCTTCCAGAATTGAAACACAGGAGTTGGTGGTTCCTAAGTCAATGCCGATGATTTTTCCCATTTTCTTGTTCCTCCTTCGAGTCTTTGCTGTTCTGGAGTCTCTCACTCCGAGTTTGAT
>CALZHQ010000019.1 GCA_945787295.1 uncultured Desulfuromonadales bacterium | reverse complement strand
TGTTTCGAAACACTCTTCTCAGTCACGTCCCTCTCCATTGGCAGTCCTGGGAAACCAGGGGAAAAATGCATTGGTCCGGTTTTTATAGGCTTCAAACTCGGAATTGCCCTCGTACTTGACTTCGAGCATCGGAATCCCGGAGACTTTCAGCAGCAGAAAGTCGATCAACAGCGGACTGATGATCGCCAGCCAGCCGAGTGGCGCACCAAGGGCGATGAGAAAGATCCCCCACCAGAGGGTTGCTTCACCGAAATAATTCGGGTGCCGGGTGTAACGCCAGAGGCCGTAGCGCATGATCCGCCCTCGAGTGTCCGGGTCGCGCTTGAACTGCAACAGCTGCCAATCACCGAGCGCCTCGAAGACAAATCCGATCAAAAAGACCAGCACGCCGAGCAGGTCGAGCCAGCCGAGCGGGCCACCTGCGTCGCGGATCACCAGTAGCAACGGCAGGGCGACCAGGTAGATTACCGTCCCCTGCAGCATATAAATCTGCAGGAAGCTGCGCCAAACAAAGGTCCGGCCCCAATTCTCCCGCCACTGCCGGTAGCGCGGGTCTTCGCCCTCTTCATTCCGCTTGCGGGCAGTGATGTGACCGGCCAGGCGCAGGCCCCAGATACTGACCAGGGCCAGCAGCAACAGCTGCCGCGCCGCGCCGCTACCATAAATGAGCGAACCGCTCCAACCGATCAGCAGGAAACCGAGCCCGTAGGCGATATCGACGATGCTGTTGTCCTCAAGCTTAAGCGCCAGCAGGAACACCAAACTCATAAAGCAGAACAACAGCAGCGCGGTCAGCAGAAACAGGTTCATGGCACTCTCCGAACTACGGAAAACCGACGTAAGTGTCGATGCCGTCGAGGAACAGATCGTACTGACTCTCCATCGCCTCTTTCAGGACGTTGGCGGCAAATCCCGAGAGCAGGTTGCAGCGCAAACCCAGCCAGCCGACCGCGTCGATCGGGCCGAGACTGAGCAGGTAGCCCTTTTCCTGGTAACGGTAGCGGCGCAAACCGCGGCCGGCGTTCAGGTTGAGGATGTTGTGCGCCACCAGTTTCCCCTTGCGCACCGCTGCTTGGGCAGTCAACAGGTTTAGCCCGTTGCCGGCGAAGTCGGCGCAATCGCCGGCACTGAAGATCGCCGGCAAAAGTTCCCCGTCGGCTTCGACCTGCCCGTACGGATTGCTTTGCAGGGGGAAGGGCGATCGCTGCACACCCGGAAAAAGCAGAGTTGCCGTCGATGGCAGTGTGTACTCCTTGCCGCTGCTCAGCTCGGTCAGGAGCACTTGTCCGTCATGTTGCCCGCGGTACTCGGTCTCCGGCAGGTAGTCGATCCCTTCGCGGCGCAGTTTGCGGACGATGTAGCGATGCGCCCGCTCCGGCAGGTCGGGGAGGGTACGGGAACTGAGGTCGATCAGCCGCAGAGCGATATCAGCCCGCTTCTTGCGCAGCAACTCACGCAGCTCGAACAGCACCTGCAACCCAGTGGCCCCGCCGCCGACAAACGAAATGGTGATCCGCTCGTCCATGGAGCGGGTGAGCCAGGCGTCGAGCAGTTCCGGGCCGCGCCCGGCCTGCAGGTGCTCGAGTCCGTAGATGTTCTCACCCTGCGCCGGCAGCGACACGCTTGCGCCAGTGCCTATCACCAGCCAGTCAAAATCCAGCTCCCCGTTCCGCAGGGAGACAGATTTCCGTTGCTGAAAATGCTGCAGCTCGGTCGAGTCGAAATTCAACCGTTGCTGATGAAAACTAAAATTGAATCGCTCCGCCAGGGCGGCATAAGGGACCTTGAAGTCGCTCGCCGGCTTGCTGAAGGTTTTGTGCAGGTTGGTCAGCTTACAGTGCTCCGCGTGCGCGTCGATCAGGTGAAGCTCCAGTTTCGGGGCTTTTTTCGCCAACTCGATCAGGCACGCCAATCCCGCGTAACCGCCGCCAACTACCACCACTCTAGCCATGTTTTGCTCCTTCCCCCTTTAGTGTAGCGGTCCCAGTTCGACGCCCTGCAGCAGATAGTCAGCCTCGTCGGCGCTGCTGTGTTGCAGGTCGATCCGCCCAGGGATTTCCGGCAACAGAACCCGCGAGTTGTCATAACCGAGCCGCTCAAGCTGTTCCGGAATACCATGTTTCCAGGAGTGTCCGTTTCCGGCCAGAATAACTACGGTCTGCTCTGGATTGCTCGCTAAATGTTCGGCGAGGTTTGTCGCCATGCTGGCGTCCCAGAGAATCTGAGCTTCGCAGAAGTTCTCGAAAGCGGTGCCTTCAAGGGGATGGCCACTCAGGGTGCGACGCATGAAATTGCGGTATTTATCGCTGACATTACAGGCGGCCAGCGGCAGTTTCTCCCGCTGCTGATCCGATAAAGATCCAAAGCCGGCGCGCGCCACCTTGCTGACGACATCCCGTTCGATGTTCACGCCGAGCAGCGGAATCTTGTTGTCACGCGCGTAGACAAAGATATCCCGATACAATGGCCACTCACTCCAGTGATCGGCAAAGATCCGCGCAAACTCGGCTTCATCAATCTCTCCGGCCACCCAGCGATTTAGCTGCGGTTGACCGTCACGACGGAACATTTCCAGGCCGATAGTGAGTGCCTTGCCTTTTTCATGCAGCTCTTTGATGATCTGCAGCTGGGCATCATGGTGCGCTTTGACATCGTGGGTCTCGCCGACAACAACGACCTGCACACCAGCCAGATCAGTAATAATCTGATCCAGGGTTACAACCTGGTTTTTATTCAGGTCAAAACTGTGAGCTGCGGCAATAGCCGGAATAAATAGAATTATCGCCGTAAGAATGAGGGGACTTGCTAAGGTTTTCATCGTTTTCTCCATGTCATATTTCAATGCCGGGCTCTCGCCGCTAGCCAAAAGCGACAATTAGCGAAAGCAGCAGCATGGTCAAAGCGGGCAGAGATTTTTTAAGCGGATCACCGACTTTGACGTGCATCGAAACAGCTCCGAGCATTAAACCGGCCATGCCGATGGCTGCGGGCGTCGTGATCGCCGGAACCCAGATCCCGATAAGCAGACAAACCGCCAGAGAGATTTTCAGCACGCCGATAGTCGTCATAAACCAGCCGGGAAGCCCGTAGGTGGCAAATTCCTCCTGCATTGTTCTGGCATCACCACCGCGCCAGGCCGTGGCTTTTTTTGAGCGAATTAGCCAGACGTTGAAAATTCCAAGGGCGATAATGATCTGACAAATAGTTATTATAGAGTTCATAACGACTCCTTCTACCGCCCAAGCGGTTTTTCTAAGTTTAAGGATCCTGTCTCGCTGACAAGGATCAATCGTTGGACAAAGTCTTCATGATCAGTTCACAACCGGACTTTTTTCATATCCGGTCAGTTCAACATAACCATAGCCACGCAACTTTTCTTGGCCTGCTCGGCCTTGAATGGATACTGCTCCTTCCCAGTATCGAACCGAGGTCTGCAGTTCCTGATCAGCCAGCAGCGGGACAATCTCCAGGTCGAGCTGTGTGGCGGGGACCTGCAAACGCCAACGCGCAGGATAGCGCCCTCCACTATGCGGGCTGATCCAGTGCTCAACTACTTCCAAGCGCAAGTCTTGCGGCTCAAGCCGCAGGCTGCTGCCATCGACATCAACCAACACACCGCTGCTGTGCGGATCGGCCTGGCCATCCTGCTGCCGCAGCTGGTAGTACATCAGCTCTCGGCCATCATCAAACTGCAGGCTGAACCAGTCCCAGCCGACCTGGTTTTCTCCGAGCGCGCTGGTGCTCCACTCCCGATCGAGCCAACTGTTGCCGGTGACGGCAAAACGTTCTTTACCGAGGCGAATTTCTCCGCGCGTCAGCAACCGGGTCAGGGAATAGTAGTAGGAAGCGTTGCCCGGCTCGGCGCTTTTTTGACTCAGACCCTGATCGCCCTGCAGCACGACCGGTTTGAGACTGTTGAGCTCGAGATCGATCATCACCTCACCAGCGGCTGCCCGCAGCTGCATCGGCAGACCCTGATCCGCTCTGCTGGTCGTCGACCAGTTTTCCAGCCAGACCCGGAACGGTATTGCCACAGCCCCGGCCAGCCCTTGGGCGCCACGGCTGAAGCGTTCAAAATGATGGAAACGGGCAGCGACCGGATCAGTCAGCGCAAAGTGGGCCATGTACACCTGATTAGCAGCCCAGCCTGAGCTGCGTGGCACAGCGGCCGGGCGCAGAGCGGTGCGGAAAAAGGTCAGCTGATAACCGAAGCGGCGGCCACTTTCGGTCTGCAGGTTGCCGGTGTAGTACCACCACTCGGTTTTAAACTCTGGATGCGGCCCGTGATCCTCTGGAAACTGAAACTCGCGCGGTCCAATTGCCCGGGCAAAACCGGACATTTGCTCACCACCGAGGGTTTCAGCGACGCTCAATCGCTCAGGATCAGAAGCGACCGGAGGGCTTTGCAGTTTCTGCCAGATGACCCCGGAAAACATGAGCAGACACAAAAGGCTAACTTGGAGCAACAGTTTTGATAACATCACTATTCCTCCCGCAACGCCAGGGCCGGCAAGGTGCGCGCCATGCGCCAGGCCGGGTAAAGACCGGCCAGCAGAGCGGCAACCACGGCCAGCGCCAATGCCTGCAAAAGAATCATCGGCTCGATCGAGATCTGCATGCTCCAGCCGAAGGAGCGACGATTGATCACCAGGATCAACACCAGCGCCTGGATGATCCCGAGCGGCAGGGCCAGCAGTCCGGCCAGCACGCCAATCAAGCCGGTTTCACCGGTCACCAGTCCCCAGAGCTGGCGTGGCGTCAAGCCACCGGCGCGCAGCACCGCCAACTCACGGGAGCGCTCGATCTGCATCGCCATCAGCGCGTTGAGAATTCCGACAAAGGCCACCAACACGGCCAACATACGCAGCACTGAGGTCACCGCAAAGGTCCGGTCAAAGGTCGCCAGAGATGCCTCACGCAAACCACGGTTGGAATAGACCAGCAGCTGCTGAATTCCGGCCGCTACTGTGCGCACCTGCTCGGCCAGCTGTTCACTGTCGGCCTCAGGTGCCAGGTAAATCCCCAGCGCATCGGTCTGCGGGTCAGCCCAATATTTTTCATAGAGCTGACGGCTCATGGTGATCCGCCCCTGGTCAGAGCCGTAGTCGGTAAAAATCCCGGCGATCCGGAATTGCTCGGGCCCCTGATCGGTGCGTAAGTTGATGCTGTCACCCCGTAGCAGGTTGCGATGATAGGCATATGGCTCAGAAACGATCACCGCAGCGCTGTTCTGAAACTCCTGGTAAATCTCCCTGTTGTCGCCCTCTTTGAACCAATAACCGGAAAAACTCTCGGCGGGAATTTCGGCGATAAACAGTTCGCTCAAGCCGCCTTCTGTTTCGAGACTGAGATGCCGAGCCCGGGTAATGCGTGATATCCCATCGATTGCGTTAAGCTGCGCCAGCAGCTCTGGTTTGAGGGGCGTGCGGCCGGGGCCAAAGCCACTACTGGTACTGGTCACGTAGATATCGGCGCGCAGGTAGCTCTGCAGCCAGTCGGCAACTGTAAGCCGGAAGCTGTCGATCATCAGCCCAACGCCGACCGTCGCCGCCACCGCAATCACCAGCGCCGCAGTCGCCACCCCGGTCCGGCTGAGTCCGGCCACCAGGTTGCGGGCGGCCATCTTTCCGAGCAGACCGAAGAGGCTTTTCAGCAGTGGCTGCAAGCGGTTCAACAGCCAGACCGCCATCCCGGGGGTGAGCAACGCGTATCCGACGATCAGCATGAACATCAGGATGAAGCTAGCGGGGATGCTTTTGCTCGGGACCAACAGGCCGCCGAGACTGACAATAATCAAACCAAGCCCTAGCCCAGCACCCCAGGTCAAAAGGCGACGTTGTCGGCTTTCTACAGTGGAACGGACCAACACAGAACGCGGTACGGCACCGGCTGCCTCGAGGGCCGGCATCAGGGCCGCCGCCAGGGTCGCACCGATTCCAAGCAGTAAGCCTTTGCCAAGGGATAAGGGACTCAAAGCCAGGCTGCTGACATTGAGGACAAAGTAAAGGTCGTTGATGGTCCGGGTGACCAGTGCCAGCAAACCGTTTGCCAGCAGCAGACCGAGCAAAATGCCGAGCAGGGTTCCAGCCACGCCGATCAGCAATGCTTCCACCAGCACCAGACCCATCAATTCCCGCCGGGTGACACCGAGGGTGCGCAGAGCCCCGAGCAGCGACCGACGTTGCAGAACCGAAAAGGTCATAGTGTTGTAAATCAGGAACATCCCGACCACCAGCGCCAGCAGGCTCAAAGCGGTCAGGTTCAGCTGAAAGGCGCGTGTCATCTGGGCCATGCTCTGGGTGCGGCTGTTCGCTGCGATGATATCGGCATGTGCCGGCAACAAGTTCTGTAGCGCGGCCAGTTTTTTTTGCCCAGCATCCCCCTGAGGCAGGATCAGATCGATCCGCGTCAATATGCCCGGCTGCCCCAGCAGTTCCTGGGCGGCTGCGATATCGAGAACCAGCAGATTTTCAAGAGCCCGTTCGGCAACTTGGTCAGTCGGTTGCAGTAAACCGAGCAAGGTCAGGGAGTGAGAATCTCCGGCGATGTTCAGTGGCAGAGAGTCACCAACCTGCAGGCCCAGCTTTTCGGCGGTTGTTGCAGTCATCAAGCCGGTTGCTGGCTCGGTGAGCAGTCGGCTGAAATCGGTGCGGCGATCTATGCTCGGCGAATAGTTACGGAACGGACCTTCGGCGAAAGGATCAACCCCGAGAATCCGCAAGGTCAGGCCCGGCCGGTCGGGAACCGCGGCAAAACCCTCGACGACGGGGGCGCTGTCCGGCCATTGTCCACTGAGGCGAAGCTGGCGATAGAACTCTTCCGGCAGGCCGTTCGGCCCGCCGACAATCTGGTGGCTGGTCTGTCCGGTCAGGGCGGCGGCGGAGAGGCGGAAAGCCCGATCGGCGCTGCTGTTGGCCAGATCGATGGCGACCACCACGGCAACTCCCAAAGCAACACCCAGCACCGCGAACAGAATCTGCAACGGGTGTCGCCAGAGATATCTGAATCCGGCCCGCCAGAGGATCATATCGCGCCTTTCTGCAGTTCGGTTGCTGCAACCAGTTGCCCATCACGTATTGTCAGGACCCGATCGGCCAGTCGAGCAATCTCGACACTGTGGGTGACCATCAGGGTGGTCATCCGGTTATCGCGGGCCAGACGGGCAAACAGATCCATCACTTGCCCGCCGGTCTCGGCGTCCAGGTTGCCGGTCGGTTCGTCGGCCAGCAACAACAGCGGGCGGTGGATCAGTGCCCGGCAGATCGCTACGCGCTGCTGCTCGCCGCCGGAGAGTCGGTCCGGATAGCTGGCGGCCCGGTCCTGCAAACCGACCTGCTCAAGGAAATGCTGTGCCTGTTGCTCCGCGGCTGGCCCGGAGTTGCCGGTCAACTCCAACGGCAGCAACAGGTTTTCTTGCACGGTCAGGGTCGGAATCAGGTTGTAGAACTGAAAAACGAAACCGATATGGGCCCGCCGAAACAGGGTTCGCTGCTGCTCAGAGAGCCGCGTCAGGCAATGCTCGCCGATGACCACGTCGCCCGAGGTCGGCAGATCGATGCCGCTGATCAGGTTGAGCAGCGTCGATTTCCCGCAACCGCTGCGACCGAGCAAAACGACAAACTCGCCGGCCCGGATAGTCGCCGACAATTCACGAAAAACCACTCGCTCCCCGTCTCCTTCACGGAAGCTTTTGCTCAGGTTCTGCAATTGCACAAGATCGTTTTTCATTTTCGGCCCGTTCCCCGGGAAATCTTCCAAGTTAGCTCAGCCAGCGCCCGATCAGGTAACTGCCGGAGGCGACCAGGGTACAGAGCAGGGTCCCCCAGGCGATATCGACGACGACAACTTTCAGCGGCCAGTCGCGCAGGGTGGCCAGATTGGTCAGGTCGTAGGTGGCGTAGGTGAAGAAACCGAACAGCGCCCCCCAGAGCGCGGCTTTGCCCAGAGACTGCACATCCAACCCCGGCTTGACGGCAAACAGGATGATGCCGGCGATGTAAATGAAATAGAAAGCCAGCGCCGCGGACCAGTTGACATCTGGGCTGAGCAGGTGGGCGAGATTATCCTGGTAAAAATTCTTCGCCACAACACCCAGCCAGATCAGGTCGATGGCAAAAAAGACCGGGATTGTCAGCAGGTAAAGTTTCAGATAATAAAGTGTCATGGCCCTTCTCCCTTAACCGATCCGAGACTCTCATCCGGTTGTACCAGCAGTCTGCTGATCTCAGCAGAGATCGATTCACGATCGACCAGTTGTGCAAACAACTCATCAATTGTAGCAGCGTTAATAAGCCCCACAATCACACCCAACACCGCTCCGCGGTGGACATTGTCTCCCCCCAGGTTGGTGTTTGCCAACAGGGCCAGTTTCGGATCGCTAGCATACTTGTAGGCCAGGTAGAGAACACTCGGCCAGGAGCCACTGATGTAGCAGGCCGGCGAAAAAAGACCGCCGATGACTTCTTTGTCATTACGGGCGTTTTCCACCAGGGCCACCAAGTTCAATCCCATACTGGCCTGTGCGGTGCGGGCGAGCAGTTCCTGTGCGTCCTGCTGCGGATCGCGAAATAATAAGGCGTCGAGCAGATCGACGTAGACCGCACAGACCTGACCCAGATCGCGGTCCGGGTGAGTCAGATAAAGATGCTGCAGGCAATCGCCCTGCACCTCGATCTGAGGCCGCCCCTGCAGCCGTTCGGCCAGCAGGATCGGGGCGATCGTCACCAGGCCACCGATCGAGGGCGTGTCGTGGGTGGCCGCGCCGCAGCGGTCCTTTGCCATACCGTTTTCCAGATTGGCAAAAAACCCCCGGTGGTAGGATTCGGCATAGGTATCCGGATGCAAAGGAGGATCGGCGGTCATAAAGGCAATATAAGCGTCCAAAAAGCTGTCTTTCTCGTAGCAGCCGTCATTTTCCAGCATTGAGCGGATGAGCACCCTTGCGCAGTGGGCATTAAGGGTGTTCTCACCAGCCTGCATCTGCTGATGATAGTGCTGATTCGGCTGCCCCCAGTATTTCCGTTTGCCCCTGAGAATCACCTCGCCGACGATTTCCCGCTGCCGGCCGAGCGTCTGCTGCTCTCCCCGGCCACCTTTGGCTGTGGAGTGCAAAGACATGATCGAAGAGGGATGATAGGCCGGTGCCGCTTCGAAGCGAGTGATCCCGCCCGGAAATGCCTTCTCGATGTCGAGCGGGTTGTAGTACCAGTGCACCGGCATCGCCAGGGCATCGGCGACGAACAGGTTTTTTAACGCTGCGCTTGCTCTTTGCAGTGGGATTGACTTATTCATCAGTGCCCCTCCTGTTCAGCGAGTCCGCCATGGCCAGTTGAACCCTTGCCATTCCGGTCATCTTGTTAAAGCCGAAGCCTGTGTTAAGGTTTGAAAACAGATTAAAATCAAAAGGAGCTCGCCATGGCAAAAGACGTAAAAAGTTTTTGCAAAACGATAGAGAGCCACCATGTGCATATGTGTAGTCTCTCCGCAGAAGGTCGTAAAGATATGATCGCCTGCCTGTCAGACCCGGCTGGCTACAAGTGTGGGAATTGTGGCGCCAAGGCCAGGTTGGTCGAAAACGTCTGTGATCCGGTTCAACTTCCGGAAATCGAATATCTGGGTGATGGTGCCGACAACCTGAATCTCGAAGGCCATTGCCGCTAACCAGCGTGCAGGCTTCTGCCCGGCCGAATCTTGATCCGGGCGTATCCGGGCGGAAGCGGATGAGGACATCATGGCTGAGATAGCATTGATCAGCGGGGCGAGCGGGACGCTTGGCAAGGCGGTTGCGCAGCGACTGGCGAAAGCCGGCTATCGCTTGGTCCTGACTGGCCGCAAGGTTCAGAACCTGGCCGAAACCGACCTGCCTGAAGGCCTGAAAGTTGGCGCCGATCTCTCCTCTGCCGAAGATGCTGAAAAGCTTTTCCAGGCGATCAGCGATCATTACGGGGAACCGGCTTCTTTGCTTGCCCACTGTGCCGGCAGCATTCTGATCCGTCCGCTGCACCGCACCACCCCGGAACAGTACCGCAGCTGCCTGCAGAACAACCTGGATAGCGCGTTTTTCACGCTGCAGGGGTTTGTCCAGGGCTTGTTGCAGCACAAAGCTGCGGGTCGGGCGGTGCTGGTCAGTTCGATTGCCGCCCGGATCGGTATCAGCAACCATGCTGCGGTCGGTGCGGCGAAGGCCGGAGTTGAAGGCCTGGTGCGAAGTGTTGCCGCCACCTATGCCGGACAGTCGATTCGGGTCAACGGAATAGCCCCGGGCATGATGCGGACCTCGGCCACCGAAGGCTTCTTCGCCGGAGAAAAAGCCGAGCGGCAGATAGCGTCCCAGTATCCTCTCGGGCGCTACGGACAGGCCGAGGATGCCGCCGGTCTGATCTGCTGGCTGCTCTCCAACGAAGCCGAGTGGCTCACTGGCCAGATCATCACCATCGATGGAGGCTTCAGTTCGATCTGGCCGCTTTCGAAGCGTTGACTCATGTGCCAGTCGGTCAATGTTGTTCAGCGCCTGCTGACAGATCGCCGCGTAAGGAAATGCCGCTAAAGGCATTTCGAAGCTCAGTTCACAACTGTTCGGCCCCAGTTTTTTGAGGCGATGCCCAGTCGCTGAAACGCCTGCCACTTTCCACAGCCAATAAGCCTGTTTTGTAAACTCGGTAATCTCGAAGGGCAGCCAGGGACCGAGGCTGGTTTTCACCCGCCCCTTGGACGTTGCAGTAATATAGCGCTCTGAACACTCGACCGCTTTCAGCGATGGCCCCCAGACTGGCCACAGATGGGTATCGATCAGAATTATCCAGACTGTTTCAACTGGCACTTTGATCACTTTGCTCACCTGCATTCAGAAGGCCTCCTCTACCGAATGACGCAGCATGCGCACCGCCAGGTCAGCACCGCTCTGCCAGGCATCTTCAACCCGCCGGCCGAGACACCAGTCACCACAGACACCCAGATGCAAATGCTCATCCCACAAAAAGGGTTTCCCCAGCGCCGTTTCTGTAAAAGCGAACCGCCAGCGATGGGCAAACAGCAGCTCACTGTCGACACCTGCTGCGACCAGGCTGCGGAAATTCAACTCCAGTATTCTGCCGATCTTTTCCTCGGTCTCCTCCAGGTGCGCTTGCGACCAGCCTTTTGTCGCCTGGATCAGGTAGACATTGGTATTGTTGCGGCGCGGTTTGCCACTATTATGGACAACCCGGCGAATCACCGGATGCTGGTAGACCGATACTTCGGCCAGATCCTTAATCGTTTTTTTCGTCCTGACCGCCGCAACCCAGCATGGCTCCATGCGCGCTGCACGGATCTGCTCGGCCAGCGGCCGTTGGTCCCGAAGCAGCTCAAGTGCTTGCGGAGCTGGTACCGCGACCACCAGCTGCGGCCAGATGCCCAGCAACGCACCTTCATCATTGAACAACTGCCAGCCGTCGGCACAGGCGCTCAATCTGCTGATCCGGGTTGAGGGATAAAAGTTCTTGCCTGTCAACAGCCCCCGGGTGATCGCGCTGTTACGCGGATCACCGACCGCCTGCAGCCTCTCATCGGCCTGCAGGTGTCCCGTTGCCGGCGGCTGCCAGAAGGTCAGATTTTCCGCCGGCAGTTGTTGCTGAAGAAAATCGATCAGATAGGGCCGCTCGGCAGAGAAGTAGGGCGCGCCATGATCGACCCAGCCCTTATCGATATAACGGCTGGCCAGGCGGCCACCGGTTCCTTTGCTTTTATCGAATACTGTCACCTGGGCCCCTGCGGACTGTAAAATGCTGGCGGCTGTCAGGCCCGCCATTCCGGCACCGATTATCGCGACTTTCATTATTCTCTCCTGTCCCAGCTGTCAGCTGTGCCGTATTTTATTACGGCTATGACGTCACCCTCTCCTTAATAGCGGCACTGCCGCCGCCAACAAACAAACTATGGAAAGATAAAGTGCCCATTGTTGCTGAACCTGCTGCAGGTAAAACGCCAGGGCGAGAAAAAAGATCAGCCAGCCGAGCGCCCGCAGGTTTTTAGCCAATTTCTCCAGCAGATACTGCCGGTCGGCGGCGGCCATCCGCACCACCAGCTCGCCCTGTTCCGCCAGTTCGACAACCTTGCGCGCCTTCATCACCGTCAGCGGCAGCTGCAGAAATTCGTGCTTGAGCTTCTCCAACGGCAGCCGGTCTTCACCGAGGGCGCGCGGCAGGTTCTCCTTGAGAATCGGCAGAATATCCTTGATACCGTTGAAGTTTTCGATGTGCTGGGTTCCCAGACCTTCAACCAGCGAACTGACCCGCATCACGTAGATGACATCCTGCGGCAGCTTAAACGGCTGATCGTGCAGGACATCGAGGATGCCGAAGGCCAGCTCCTGCATGCTCGAAGCATCAAGGTGCTCGCTGTCGAAGACATCGAAAAGGCTCTCCGCAACGCTGCTCAAGGACCCTAAGTCTGACTCCTCGGTCAAAATCCCCATCTTGCGGGTGGCACTAACCAGCAGTTCGAAATCCCGCTCATAGGCGGCCTTGACTGCATAAATCATCGCCTGGCGCATCTGCTGCGGAATCCGGCTGACCATGCCGAAATCGAGCAGGATCAATTCGCCTTGCGGGCTGACCAGCAGGTTGCCGGGGTGCGGGTCGGCATGGAAGTAGCCCTTGACCAGCATCTGTTCGGTATAGAAAAGCACCAGCTGCTGCATCAGCTCGGTAAAACCGACATCGAGCTGCGCCAGTGCCGCGGTATCATCGAACCGCGCCCCTTCTTCGAAGCTCATCACCAGGGCGGTATCGGAACAGTAATCTTTGAAAACTGCCGGGAACCGCACTCCTGAATCGGCATAAACCTGGCTGAAATGTTCCAGGTTGGCCAGCTCCTGGAGCATGCTGACTTCCTGCAAAATAACGCGGCTGAAGGCCTGCAGCACCGATTCGATGGAGTGCCGGGTCTGGTCGGTAAAGAGGGGGCGGAATAATTTCAGGAACAGGTTGAGCAGAAGGATGTCGATGCGGACCTTGAACTGGATATTCTCGCGCAGCAGCTTGACGGCGACGACCTGCCCGGAATCTCTCAATTCGGCCTTGTGAACCTGACCGATAGAGGCGCTGGCGATCGGCTGTTCCGCAAAAAAAACGAAAAGATCCGGGTCGGGGAAAGACCGGCGAAAGGCACGACGGCGGTGCTTTTCACTCATTGCCGGCATCCGGTCGTGCAATTGCCGCAGCGCCTGCAGATAGTCCTGATCAAAAAAGTCCGCTCTGGTAGCTAGTACCTGGGCCAGCTTGAGGAAGCTGGCGCCGAGCGAACGGATATTTTCGACCAGCCGGTCGGGCTGCAACGGCGTCCAGAACAACCAGCGGCGACGGCGGCGGAAGAGCAGGAAAACCGTGACCAGAAACCTGAAGACCGCGTAACTGCGTTGCGGCCGGCAGTAATATATGGCGATGAAACAGCGCCGGATCAAATTATTTTTCCAATTCCTGCTTGAGCTTTTCCAGGTCATCCCTGGTCGCCAGGTTCAGTTCTGAAACCACTTCTTTGAGGATATCCTTGAACATCCCCTTGAACTGTTCCTTCTCCTGCTCACCGCGCTGGGCCATTTCATCGAAAAAGGTCCGCGCGTTCTCTTCGCTCTTTTCCTGCCAGGCCTTAAGCTCTTCGTTGCTGGCTTCGACCTTTTCCTTGACGGCCAGAGCACCACCGAGGACCGCGTAGAAAAGTTGCTCCAGTTTTTTATCCATCTGCTTCCTCCATCGGAAAAAGAGAGTTTTTTTACTTGATAATTTTTCTTTTTTATATATTATTCAGATAAATACTATTTTGTCTAGGACAAAAAATGACAATTCAGCAATTAAGCAAAGAAATCGGGATCGGGATCGACACACTCCGCATCTGGGAGCGCCGTTATGGCTTTCCGGTTCCCGGGCGGGATACGCGCGGCCATCGAAGTTATTCGAGGCAACAGGTGGAAGAGTTGCGCATCGTTAAAAAGTTGCAGAGCCACGGCCAGCGCCCCGGGAAAATCTTTGCTTTGAGTCTGGCCGAGCGGCAGAAACTGCTGACAGAACTGAGCGGACAGAATCTGCCGCCAAACGAGGCGCTGCAGGTTTTAGCCACTAAACTCTCGCCAAACCAGATCGACTGGGAGTTGCGTGGCCAGCTGCAGAGACTCGGGCTGACGGCTTTTATCCAGCAGGTCGCGGTTCCGCTGATTCAGCTGCTCGATCGTGGCTGGACCGACGGCAGCATCAGTATTGCCCGTGAGCATCTGATCTCCGACCGGCTGGAGCAGTTGCTCAGAGAACAGCTGTCGGGCCAACGCCAGACTGAAAGTAACAACCAGATTCTGTTTTTGACCCTGAGCGGTGAACGGCACAAGCTCGGCTTATTGATGGCAGCAGCACTTTTTCATGCGCATGGGGTTGGTTGCCTTTTGCTCAATGAAGAGTTGCCATTGTCCGAGATTCCGCGACTGGCCGTCGAGTTGCAAGTCGCCGCGGTGGCCCTATCCTTCAGTGTCCACTATTCACCAAGACAGGCCAAAGATGATCTGGCCAGCTTAAGACGTCAACTCGATCCGCAGGTTAAATTGATCGCCGGGGGGCAGGCTCTGCAAGCCGGCGTACGGATACCGAATCTGTTCATCTGTACCGATTTGGAGCGGATTGAAGACATTTGCCGGAAACATTTTGCCCAGTAGTTTTATGCCAAAGGAGATCAGCATGGACCTTAAAGAATATTTCAGCACCCAGCGCGGAACCGGCGTCATGGCAACAGCGGATGCCGCGGGACGGGTTGACGCCGCCATCTATGCACGACCGCATGTCATGGAAGATGGCAGTCTGGCGATGATCATGCGTGACCGCTTGACGCACAAGAACCTGCAGGAAAATCCTTACGCGGCGTTCCTGTTTATCGGCCATAGCCCTGAGCACCCCGGAGTCCGCCTGTTCCTGAAAAAAATCCGCGAGGATGATGATGTCGACTTGATCCAGAAAATGACCAGACGTTCACTGACCCCCGCCGAGGATAAAGCCAAGGGACCGAAGTTTCTGGTCTATTTCGAAGTAGAGAAGGTTTTAAGGCTGATCGGCGGCGAGACACCGGACGATCTGGAGGTTTGAATCGAGCGATGGCGGAGAAAATAACTGAAATACGGACAGGCAAAACGGCAAGCAGCCTTCTGCTGCTCATCCTCAGTCTGCTGCTGGCTTCCTGCTCCGGCAATAGCAGAGCACACCAGCTGGGGCTCGATGACGGCCGGTTAACACCCTGCCCGAATTCGCCGAACTGCGTGTCCAGCAGTGCCACCGATGGCGATCAGATTATCCCCCCGTTCGTCCTGCAGGTCCCGGCACAGCAGGCCTGGGAGGAGGCAAAAGCAACGATCACGGTGCTGCCGCGCACTCGGATCATCAGTCAAACCAGTGATTACCTGCACGCTGAGAGCCGCAGCGCCGTTTTCGGGTTTGTCGACGACCTGGAACTTCACCTGCGCCCGGAAGAGAGAGCTATCGACATCCGCTCTGCGGCCCGGCGCGGCTACTATGACTTCGGAGTGAATCGCAAACGGGTTGAAGTTCTGCGCGAAAAACTCCGTGCTGAGGAGCTGATCCGCTGATTTATGGACTCCTTAACGCAACTCACTCTTGGCGCAGCGGTGCAGCGCGTTCCGGCGAATCGGGATCTGGCCCAATTGAAAAAAGTCTGGCAGCGGATCTGGTCGGCAAGTGCCTCCTGATGTGCAGTAAATTAAATCTGACCGGACAGACAATGTCAGATATAATCGTGGTCAATGACGCCTTCTGACTAAACAAAACTTACGATATTTACGAATGAAAGACTCGAATAGAAAGTATCACAAAGAACTTTCTGATTCTTTAAAATGGTGATAATATTAGTCAACAATTGGCTTATCTTTCAAATGTATTGCCTTAACACACAAAATGAAAAGGATTTTTCAAATGGAAAGAGACCCTGTTTATAACACGGCTAGAAGATATAAACGTTTTTCCGGAAAACCTCGTGCTTTGGCCTTGGTGGGTGAGGAGAAAGACTATCTGCCTTATCACATTGTTCAGATAGGCAAAGGGGGACTCTCTTTCCGTTATCTAGGAAAAAAACTCAACTATTCGGAAATCTCCCAAATAAGCCTCTATCACGAAGATCAGCTCATTGTCGATTCAATCCCCGTTAAACCGGTCGCGGATTTCCTTATTCGTGACAATTATTTCGTGCCGGTTCGTTGCCATTGTGTATGTTTTAAAGAACTGGCCGGCGAGCAGATACAAACTCTGGACAATTTTATCCAGAATTATACTGTCGCGTAGTTCTGGATAGCAATTCTTGTTAGGGGGTTCTCGTAAGTACGAGAACTTATGAGATAGTCGGCACTCTGCCATTGTTGGACTTTCTGGTTGCCGCAATTGCCTACAAAGTCTGTTAGATCAAGTCGCGACTACTACACCCGGTAGTATATGAAGATGTGAAACCCCTGATAAATGATTCCCTTGGGAACTGTAAGAAATCATTAAAAATCCCCTCGCCAGCAGTTCGGTATATATTCAGCTAACATGCCTTTTTCTGCGTCAATAACTCCCATCACTAAGTATGTTCCTCTCTCTGATACCGGCTCTGATCGCCGGGACCATCTGCCGATGGCTGTCCTGTCATGCGCTTCCCCAGCGGGGCAATTCGAGCTGCTGCATCAATTGCAGCACCGCCGGTTCCTTGGCTTTCGCTTCAACGTCGATGGTCGCCTCAAGCTCCCGCCACGCCTCGGGAAAATCAGCAATGTCGATAAAATCGGCATGCGGCTTCGGCTTGCCCTGCCAACCATATTTCGGCGATGAGATATGAAAGTGGGCCTCCCGGCCCACCGCTCGCCAGCTCTTTAGGCTGGCCTCCGTCGCCTCGGAAATGCTCAAACCATCCGGATTGCAGCGGTGGTGATGGACATCGTAGACCAGTGGGATCGATAACTTCTCACAGACCGGCAGCAGATCGGCCACGGTATAAGTGACATCATCATTCTCCAGGGTCAGGCGGCTGCGAACCGCCTCCGGCAGGGCAACAATCTGCTCTGCCAGCCGCGCCAGGGCACCCGGTTTATCGCCATAGGCGCCGCCACCATGGATATTGATGACATCCGCACCAATCAGCTCGGCGAGCATTGACTGATACTTGAGTTCTTGCAGCGAAGCGACCGTCACTTCCGGTCGCGGGCTGGACAATAATGTGAATTGATCGGGATGAAAACTGAGCCGCAGGAGGTACTTCTCTTTGCGCGCCTTGACTGCCGCCAGATGACCAATAATCGCTTCAGCGTCGGGCAACTCTTCCAGCCGGTAGCCGACTGCGGGGTGGGTGTAGAGGGGAAAAAGCGGAGAACAGACCCGGAAGGCGCCGATCCCGAGCCGCCGGACTTCTGCGACGGCTGCAAGCAGCGCCTGCGAATTTTCCAGACAGAGGGCACTCAACCTGTGTAACTGCTCGGAACGGCCGAACTGTTGCTGATATTTGGCCGTTGTCGCGCGGAAACGGATGGGGGCCTGAGTGAACAGGCAACAAAGACCCAGACGCAGCATAACAGCAATTCCGATCTGCTGAAGGTTAATATCAGGCTCAGTCTAGCATATCCAGAGACCCTGCGGCCGTTCCGGCAATGCCTACATAGTGGCGAAATAGTCCTGCATCCGTTTGCGCAACGCCGCGTCCGGCAGTCGGCCGAAACCGGCCGCCATGTTGTCCCGCATATGATGGACTTTTGACGTGGCCGGAATCACACAAGTCACCGCCGGGTGCGAAACTATATATTTGAGAAAGAACTGCCCCCAGCTCTGGCAATCAAAGTCGGCGGCCCAGTCGGGCAGCGCCTTGCCCTTGACGACACGGAACAGGTCACCCCGTTGATAAGGCCGATTGATCAGCACCGCCATGTTACGCTCGGCCGCCAGCGGCAGTAAACGTTCTTCGACTGATCGATTGCCGATATTGTAGCTGAACTGAACGAAATCGAACGGCTCCTGGCGCAGAATCGCTTCCAGCTCCCGGTGGTCCCGGCCATGAGAGGTGGTGATGCCGATATAACGGACCTTCCCGGCCGCCTTCCAGTCTTTAAGGGTTTGCAGATGGGTCTGCCAATCACGCAGGTTGTGGATCTGCATCAGGTCAAAGTTTTTGAGGCCCCATTTCTGCGCCGAACTCAGCATCTGTTCAATTCCAGCCTGGGAGCCGTCGGTCCAGACCTTGGTCGCGGCAAACAGCTTCTGCCGATTTCCGCCGCGATCGAGCAGGGTGCCGATGACCTGTTCGGCAGAACCATACATGGGGGAGGAATCGATCAATTCTCCGCCGTTGGCAAAGAAGGCCTGAACAACCTCGACAAGAGCGGACATGTCACTCTCGTCACGACCGATATCGAAAGTTCGCGAGCTGCCCAGACCGATGACCGGCAAACTTTCCCCGCTGCTCGGGATGCTCTTGCGCAGCATGCTTTTCGCTTCTGCCCGCAAACTCACAGGAGCAAGCCAGAGAGCTGCAAGTGCGGCAGCCAGTGAACCGACAAAACCTCTGCGGGATAATTGCTGTTCGATGAAATTCATGCTGACACCTCCTTTTCCGTTGCGCGTATCTCCTGCTGTTTACCGAGCCGATAGCAGATCCAGGCCCACCCCCCGGCCACCGGCACGGCCAGCAGCGCGATCCCTGCCAGGCCGAAGCCGAGTGCCTGTAAACCCGCATAGGCCCAAGCGCTGACGACATCGCCACTGCGGTAAATAACCGTATCGATCACGTTCTTCGCTTTGTACTTTTCTTCCTGGCCCAGAACCACAAACAGCATTTCCCGGGCAGGTTTCATGATGGCGTAATTACCGGCCCGCCGCACCACCTGCACAACTATCAACACCCCCAGCAGCGGTACCAACGCCAGCAGGAGAAATCCACCGCAGAGCAGCAGCGGTATCAAGGCCAGGGTCCAGGCCATACCGAGGAGCTTGACGATCCGACCGGTGAGGAAAATCTGGATCATGATGGTCAGGCCGTTGGTGGCAAAATCGATCACGGCAAACACTGTGGTTCGCTGTGCCGGGTCACTGAAACTGTCGCGGATGATCTGGGCCTGCTGAAAGTAGAGGAAGGTCGACAAAGTGGTAAACAACAGGATCAGCAGACAGATCCCCAACAGGTAGGGCGAAGCGAAGATCAGCCGGATTCCTGCCAAAGCACCGCCCCCCAAGCCAGTCTGCTTATTGTTGTCAGCACTACGGTGGGGATCTGCTCCAGAAACTGACTGAGGTTGAACTGAGTTGTTCCAGGCCGTCAGTCGGTAGATACAGAGCACTGCCCAGCCAAGACCTAAGGCCGAGAACAGCAGCAGGTTGGTCGGACCCAAAGGAATCGCCAGAGACGCGGTCAGAGCCGGGCCGGCCAACGCCCCGGCGGTACCGCCCGCGGCAACAAAGCCGAACAGCCGCTTGGCCTGATCATCATTGAACAGATCAGCCATAAAGCTCCAGAAGACCGAGACGATGAACAGATTAAAAACACTGGTCCAGATAAAAAAGGCCCGCGCCACCCAGATATGGGTCAATCCCGAACGGAACAACAGATAAAAAACCAACAGATTGCTGATGAAAAACAGATAGACCAGCGGAAGAAATTTTTTGCGCGGGTAGCGTGACGTTACCCAGCCGAACAGGGGAACCGCGGCGAGCATCGCCAGAAAGGTGCCGGTAAACAGCCACTGTAAATGTTCGACACCACCGGCAATGCCCATCTCATCGCGCATCGGGCGCACGATGTAGTAGGCACAGAGCAGGGCGAAAAAGTAGCTGAACGACCAGAGCAGCGCCCGGATTTCATGCGCTTCCACCTTAACCAGACGGGCCAGCCAACCCTGCAGAGGGGACATCCCGGAGATTGGAGCAGTTACCATGGAGCCACACCTCCATGTTCTGAGCGAGTTCGCTGCTAGATTATATAGCAGGTGTGATTACGAGGATACGGCCCGGGCCGAGAAGTTTTCTCCCTGCTACGACTATGCCTGCTCGTCAAGCACCATCAGAACCGCAGTCCCATGCGCAACCTGCCTGCCGGTTTCATTCTCAATCGATACGGTGAGATTGGCGGTCCGCCGACCGAGGCGCAGCAGATCAGCTCGCGCGCGCAGTTTTTCGCCGAGGGCAACCGGACGCATATAGTTCAGGTTGAGATTTACCGTAGTCACTTGAAGATCGGAGGGGATTAGCGGCTGGGGGAAAAAGCAGACGGTGTCTGCCAGTGTGGCCAGCAGGCCACCGTGAGCGCCGCCATAATAGTTGGCGTGTTTTTCACTGACTGTCAATTCCATCACGGCATGCTGCACGCCCGATTCGGCGAGACGTATATCCAGGGTCTGCAACAGCGGAATGGAAGCGGCTTTGGCAAATGCATCAGCAGGCATTGTTCCCTCACCGGTTGGTAATTCAATCGACGGGCGAAATCGCACGTCTCGCACAGCGGCACTAAATCACTTTGATCTGCTGCCCCTCGTATTCAACCAGTTGGCCGGGACGAATTTTACAGCGCTTGCGTAGCTCCACCTGACCATCCACACTGACATGACCGTCGGCGACCAGCATTTTGGCGATCCCGCCACTGGAGCACATCCCGGCCAGCTGCAGTAAATTGCACAAGGCAATAAACTCACGGCCTTCCAGATCAAATTCTTCCATCAAGATTCCCTTACTTATTTTCATTATTGCTGTTTTCCTTTTTGACTGCGCGAATGCAGTATTTTTTTGGCAATTTTCTTTTCTGCGATCCAGACCGCATGCCGATACCCCCCCTTACCGGGCCGTTCGCAGCGCACCGCGAACCCGGCAGAGGCCAAGCGGCTTTCGAAACCAGGATCGGGGTTCTCCCCCCAGATGGCAAACACACCGTCATTTTTCAGTGCGTCCCGGCACTGCGCGATGGCGCGGCTGCCATATAGCGGATCATTGCGCCGATCGGTCTGCGGCCCCGGTCCACGATAGAGGTCGAAGATGATGGCATCAAAACTTTCCTTTGCTGATTTTTTAACCAGCTCGGCAACATCGGTAATTTCGACGCTGACCCGCGGATCGGCAGCAGCACCGTCGGTCAGTTCCGCCAGCGGACCCAGGCACCAATCCTTGATCTTCGGATTCAGTTCGGCCACCACCACCTCGGCAGGATTCGGTAATTCATCGAGCACCGCCCGCAGGGTGATCGCCATTCCCAGCCCGCCGACCAGAACTCGGGGTGCAGGATGGTTCTTCAGTTTTCTGCAACCAAGCTTGCCGAGCGCCATCTCGGAGCGCTGCGCCTTGCTGTTCATCAAAATCTGCGGTCCAATGGTGATCAAGAAATCGCCTTGGCCGCGCTTGCGCAGTTCCAGCGTGCCTTCATCCTCAGTTTCAAAGCGGTCGAGAACCTGCCAGGGGATCGCCATGCTTGCTCCTTAAGGGACGTCGGGCAGGTCGCCACGCGCCGAGTCAGGTCATTATCGTTGCCGATCAGGCAGAATTCGGCGTTACCTGGTCTGACCAGCGGAAAAATGACCGTTCCACAACCCGCCGAAAAAGTGCCTGGCGTTCACTCCGAGGGAACGGTTTTTATAGCCGCCTTCCTGCATAACCAGGGTTGGCAGCTGCAATTGACCGAGCTGCTGGCCGATCCGGGCAAAATCCTTGGCCACGTGGCTCCAGGTACCGGTCGGATCGCCTTTGGCCGTATCCAGCCCCAGGCAGATGACCAGGTAGACCGGTTTGTAGCGAGCAATCCTGCGCAACGCTTTTTGCAGCGCCTTGAGATACTGCTCGGCATCCAGCTGTTCGGCGAGCGGCAGGTTGAGGTTGTAACCGGCCCCCTCCGCGTCCCCGGTCTCCTCTTCGAAACCGCAGAAATAGGGATAGGCAAAGCGCGGATGCCCATGCAGGGAAACGGTCAGCACGTCGCTGCGCTGGTAGAAAATGGTCTGCTGCCCGTTGCCATGATGATAATCGATATCGAGGATCGCCACCCGGCCGAACCGGCTCAAGTAGTTTGCCGCTACCGCGGCGCTGTTGAAATAACAAAAACCGCCGAACGCGTTATATTCCGCATGGTGCCCCGGCGGCCGCACCAGGGCGTAGGCCAACCTTCTCCCCTCCAGCAACTGGTCGGCGCAGGAGAGCGCGCAGTCGACCGCCCGCTTGGCCGCGCTCCAGGCATTCGGGTTGAGCGGGGTAAAGGTGTCGATACAGTAGTAACCGGCGCGCACCGCCATCTCTTTCGGCGGCCGGGCGGCATTGCGTATCGGGAACACGTAAGGGTAGACCGATTTCCCCGGCTCGAGGGTCTGGCACATGCGCTTGAAATAGTTGATGTAATCAGCACTGTGCACGGCACGGATATGCTTTTCAGGATAATCGGCAACCGATATCTTCTCGAAGATATCGAGCTTGTCAAGCTCTTTGAGGATCGAGCGGATCCGCACCGGCGATTCGACATAACCCCGTTCGCGAACATGGTGTATATCATGCCGATCGTTCACCGCCAAGGCAATTCGCTTCAGCTTGCCGGTGACCGGGTAAAGTTTTGCCAGCTGTTCTGCTTTCAGGTATTTCGGAGCGCGCAAGCGGATCGGGTCATCGACAAAGGAGGCAACCACCCGGTCGATATAGTCTTTGGTACAGAGATGCCCGTAGCGCCGTTCCAGAATCGCCCGGACAATTTTACCGGCCTCTGCCGCCGCCAGCGGCTGTTCCTGCCCGAGGGGATCAAAAACCAGGTAAGGAGGGTTGTCATCCTCCGGTTTGACCGGGGTTTCATAAGCGGTGCCGGCAATCGGATAGGCCCGATAGCCTTCGTAGAACTTCAGCCGCGCCCGGTTCTGTTTGAGGGTTTCCGGGTCTTTGCAGAGCAGCGGGTCATCGGGCAGGCATTCGAAGAAGATCCCATGCACGCCGAGGGACAAGGCCTCTTCCCGCAGGTGCTCGTAGAGCGCGCCACCGATGCCGCCACCGGTGATGTTTTTCGCCGCGGAAATATAATCGAGGTAGCAGAATTTCAGCTGCGCATCGTGCGAGAGCAGGGCAAACCCCTGAATCAAGTCATGCGGATCCTCAGCCACGTAAACGATGGAGCGGAATTTGTGCTTTAGCGGGTTAAGCAACAGTTCAGGGATCTTGTCGACATCGTACTTGGCCAGCTGCGGAAACTGGTCACGTAGAATCTGCTGGACCTGGGCCACGGCTTGCCGATTAACGGGAAGCAAATCATCAAAAACACGGCGGATACGGAACATACTGCCCCCTGCAATAGAAGGTAAGAACTGCCAGATTCTAGCACGGAAAAACCTTTCGTAAAGGAGATATAAAGCAAAGGCTTCACAACAGTTTTTGCCTATCAATATAGTTCTATTTTTTTATTGACAAGCTAATTTTAGGAGAGTATATGCTTGAAAAAATGGCATTCCGGAATGGGCCAGCGCAACGACCACAGCTTAAAAAGTGACCCCTTTTTACAGCCACAGCCGCCAGGCACCCCGGACCGTAAGAATGCTGCACTCCCTCCCGGGGAGTTTTTCAACACGGCTTTTAAAGGGGTTATCAGATGCATATTGCACTTGTCTTCAATTTACGCGAGGAGTCCGTCTCAGTCGACGAGCCTCCCTCGGAACCTCCCGGTCATTTCAGCCACGACATCTATGCCGAGTGGGATGACATTCACACCATCGATGCGGTCGCTGCAGCGCTGGCGACCCATCATCAGGTGTCGCTGGTCAATGCCGACCTCGATGCTTTCGAAAAACTCCGCAGCTTAAAACCGGACCTGGTTTTCAATATTGCTGAAGGCCTGCACGGCGCCAGTCGCGAAGCGCAGATGCCGGCGATTTTTGAGATGCAGCAGCTTGCCTACACCGGCAGCGACCCGACCACTCTCGGCCTCTGCCTCGACAAGCGTCGCACCAAGGAAACCCTGGCCCAACACCGGGTGCCGTCCCCACGCTTCTGGGTGGTCAGTTCCCCGCTTGAGCTGCCGCAGCGGCTCAGTTACCCGCTGCTGGTTAAGCCGCCCCTCGAAGGTTCCAGCAAGGGCGTGACCGACAAAGCGCTGGTGCGGAATCGCCAGGAGTTGATCGCTCAAGTTGAGTGGGTGGTGTCCAGCTATCAGCAGAGCGCCCTGGTTGAAGAATTTCTGCCCGGCCGCGAATTCACCGTGGCGCTGCTCGGCAACGGCGACAGCCTGCGGGTGCTGCCGATTGTCGAGATCAATTTCGATACGCTCCCACAGGGGGTCAACCCGATCTATTCCTACGAGGCCAAGTGGGTCTGGGATACCGAAACTGATCCATTACAGATCTTCTCCTGCCCGGCCAAGCTTGAGCCGCTCCTGCAGCGCCAGATCGAAGAGGTCTGCCGCAGCGCTTTTAATGCCCTCGGCTGCCGCGACTGGTGCCGTATCGACGTGCGCCTCGATGCGACCGGACATCCGCAGATCATCGAACTGAATCCCCTCCCCGGCATCCTGCCGCGACCGGAGCAGAACAGCTGCTTCCCCAAGGCCGCCCGCGCCGCCGGATTGAACTATGACGAGCTGATCCTCAGCGTGGTGGACGCTGCCTGCGCCCGCCTGCAACTCGGCCAGGAGGACACCAATGAAAATCGCCGTCTGCTTTAATCAGGCCCCTGTTACACCGCTGCGCGGTGAGCAGCTGGATCAGATTTCCGAGGCCGGCGCCGAACTCGAAGCCGAGGCGGTCGCATCGGCCCTGCGGTTACTCGGTCACGCACCAACCATGATCCCGCTCGGCGATGAGATCGTCCCCTTCGTCAGCAGGTTGCAAAATCTGCAGCCGGAACTGGTCTTCAATCTCTGTGAAGGCTTTTGGGGGGAGAGCAGCCGCGAGATGCACGTCGCCGCGCTGCTCGAACTGCTCGGTCTGCCGCATTCCGGCTCCCCGGCCCTGACCCTTGGCCTGACCCAGGACAAAGCGCTGACCAAGGATCTGCTCGTTCGCCACAACCTGCCGACGCCCAACTACCTGTTGATCCAACCGGGAGAGTCACTGCCGGATGAGTTTACCTTGAACTGGCCGATGATCGTCAAACCCGGCCGCGAAGACGCCTCCCTCGGGATCAGTGCAGAGAGTATCGTCAAGGACGACATCGCCCTGTTCAGCCGGGTCCGCTATATCCACGATCACTACCAGCAGGGCGCATTAGTCGAGGAATTTATCGACGGTCGCGAGTTTAACGCCGCGGTGATCGGCGATCGCTTTCTCGAGGCGCTGCCGATCTCGGAAATCTGCTTTGCCGATGGGCTGCAACAGCAGATCGTCAGCTACGCCGGAAAATGGCTGGAAGAATCCTCTGAATACAGGGCGACCGAACCGGCCTGCCCGGCTGACCTGTCGACCCAGGAGCAAAGAACCATCCACGAGGTGGCGCTGCAGGCCTGTCGCCTGCTCGGCTGCCGTGACTATGCGCGGGTCGATATCCGGCTGCGTGACGGCATCCCCTATATCCTCGAGGTGAACGCCAACCCGGACATCTCTCCGGCCGCTGGCCTGGCCCGCGCTGCCCGCGCCGCCGGGTTTGATTACCCGGCCCTGGTCGGCCGGATCCTGGAGCTGTGCCTTGCCCGTATGGAGAAAACCGATGCGTAAACTGCTTGCGTCCGACCTGCTGCCGCTGCGCCAGATCCTTGTCGCCACGGAGGCCTTTACGACCACAGAAGTCGAATGTGCCATGGAGCTGCTCGAAGCGGTTCTCAACGATCCAGAGCAACAGGATTATCAGGTCATCGTCACCGAGTACGAAGGGGTGGTGGCCGGTTATGTCCTGTTCGGACCGGTGCCGCTGACCGAAGGGAACTACGATCTCTACTGGATCGCCACCGACCCCGACCTGCACGGCAAAGGGATTGGCCGGCAACTGATGAAGGAAATGGAAAGACGGCTGCGCGTTGTAGGCGCGAGATTGCTCTGCCTGGAGACCTCTTCGCAGGGCAACTACGCAAGGGCGCGTAAATTTTACCAGCAGGCTGGCTACCTGGAAGAATCCTGTCTCCGCGATTTCTACCGCCCCGGGGACGACCGCATCACCTACGTCAAACGCTTTCGACACTGATGCTCAAGGAGCGCAGCATGGAAACCTGGCAAAAACAGCTGCTGGCAGGCATCACCAGCCCCGGCCAACTGACCCGCCGCTTCGGCGTCGATCCGCGCCCGCTCGAAGAGGTCGTCGCGCGCTACCCGATGCGCGTCCCCCCCTACTACCTGAGCCTGATCAAGGAAGTGGGCGACCCGATCTGGAAGCAGGCGGTTCCCGACATCCTTGAAATTCAGGATAGTGTCTGCATTTACGACCCGCTCGAAGAGGAAAATCAAAGCCCAGTGCCGAACCTGGTGCATCGCTACCCGGACCGCGTGCTGTTCCTGGTGTCCTCCGAGTGCGCCATGTATTGCCGCTTCTGTACCCGCAAGCGCAAGGTCGGCGGCGAGGATATGCAGGTGACCGGCGAAACCATCGACGCCGGGATCGACTATATCAGCCAGCATCCGGAGATCCGCGACGTCATCGTCTCCGGCGGCGACCCGCTGCTGCTCTCCGATGAAAAGCTCGACGCGATCCTCGGCCGTCTGCGCGCCATCCCGCACGTGCAGATCATTCGTATCGGTTCGCGGGTGCCGGTGGTCTTGCCGATGCGCATCACCGGGTCCCTGGTGAGACTGCTGCGCAAGCACCATCCGTTGTTTCTGAACACCCACTTCAACCACCCGGACGAGGTCACCGAGCAGTCGGCCAAAGCCTGCGCGCGGTTGGCCGATGCCGGGATTCCGCTCGGCAACCAGACGGTGCTGATGCGGGACATCAATGACGATCCGCAGGTGATGAAGCTGCTGATGCAGAAGCTGCTGTCGATCCGCGTGCGCCCCTACTACATCTACCAGGCCGATCTGGTACAGGGGACCGATCACTTCCGCACCAGCGTCGAAGAGGGGCTCGAAGTGATCCGCGGCCTGCGCGGCCACACCTCGGGGATGGCGGTCCCGGCCTTCGTGATTGACGCCCCCGGCGGCGGCGGCAAGATCCCGCTGCTACCCGATTACCTGCAGTCGCTCGGCAGCGAAGTGATCCTGAAAAACTACCTGGGCGAGAGCTACAGCTACGTCAACGCGGCTTCGAAGGCGGAGAAGGAATTGATCAGGAAGGTGGTCAACGAAAACGACTGACCTGCGGGTCGCCACGCACCGGAAAATAAAAACGCCCCTGCTGTTTCGCTGACAGCAGGGGCGTTTTCCATTCTACCTTCCTTGGCCGTTATAACTTCAGGTCCGCTTGCCCCTGATAATGTTGCTCACGCATCTTGCCGACTTCGCTGTTTTCCAGGTATTCATCAAAGGTCAGCATCCGGTCGATGAAACCGCTCGGGGTAAATTCGATGATCCGGTTGGCGACGGTGGAAAGGAACTTGTGGTCATGACTGGTGAACAGAATCACCTCCGAAAAGGAGATCAGCCCGTTGTTCAGCGCGGTGATCGATTCAAGGTCGAGGTGATTGGTCGGCTCGTCGAAGACCAGCGCGTTGGCCTCGGTGAGCATCATCTTCGAGAGCATGCAGCGCACCTTCTCACCACCCGAAAGAACCGAGGATTGCTTTTTCGCCTCATCACCGGAAAACAGCATCCGGCCCAGAAAGCCGCGGGCGAAACTTTCGCCTTCGGTCGGCGCGAACTGCAGCAGCCAGTCGACCAGGCTCAGGTCTTTCTCGAAGTAACTGCTGTTATCGATCGGGAAGAAGGCCGGGGTGATGGTCACCCCCCAGCGAAAGCTGCCGCTGTCCGGTTTCAATTCACCTGCGAGAATCTGAAACAGAGTGGTTTTGGTCAGGCTGTCGCCGCCGATAAAGGCAATTTTATCCCCCTTATTGACATTCAAACAGAAATTATTCAGCACCTCGACGCCGTCAACGGTTTTGCACAGATCCTTGATTTCAAGGATGATGTCGCCGCAGGCCCGCTCCGGCTTGAAAACCACAAAGGGGTACTTGCGCGAAGAGGTCGGCATGTCTTCAATGGTCAGCTTTTCCAGCAGCTTTTTCCGCGAGGTGGCCTGTTTGGCTTTGGATGCATTGGAGGAGAAACGCTGGATAAAGGCTTTAAGTTCATCGGCTTTTTCGGTGGTCTTGCGGTTCTCTTCCTGTTTCTGATGCAACGCCAGCTGACTGGCCTCGTACCAGAAATCGTAGTTGCCAACGTAGACCGTAATCTTGCCGAAGTCGATATCGGCGACGTGGGTACAGACCTGGTTGAGAAAGTGCCGGTCGTGAGAGACAACGATAACGGTATTCTGAAAACGGGCCAGAAAATCTTCCAGCCACTGAATCGACTTAAGATCCAAATGGTTAGTCGGCTCATCAAGCAGCAGCACATCGGGATTACCGAACAGCGTCTGGGCCAGCAGCACCCGGACCTTTTCGCCGCCTTCGAGGTCCTTCATCTTCTTGCCGCGCAGTTCTTCGCCGATGCCAAGGCCTTTGAGCAAAACCGCCGCTTCGCTTTCGGCCTCGTAGCCGTTCATCTCGGCGAACTCCGCTTCCAGCTCTCCCGAGCGGACGCCATCCTCGTCGGTAAATTCATCCTTGGCGTAGATCGCCTCGCGCGCGGTCTTGACCTTGTACAGTCGCTGGTGGCCCATCATCACCGCGTCGATGACCGTCTCATTGTCGAATGCAAAATGATCCTGGCGCAACATGGCGATCCGCTCACCGGTGCCGACCGAGATCTCGCCCTTGTCCGCCTCCGCTTCACCGGCGAGGATTTTCAGAAAGGTCGATTTACCCGCGCCGTTGGCGCCGATCAGGCCGTAGCAGTTGCCGGGAACGAACTTGATATTGACGTCTTTAAAAATGACCCGTTTACCATAGGCAAGGGCCACGTTATGTGCGCTGATCATGGTTGGTAACGTCCTTTAAAACAAAGAAAAACCACAGGGCATATCCCTGCGGCTAAAGGTGCGTTGAGGTTGTAGCATTGATGGGGGGATGGGGGCAAATGTTTTAAGTGATTCCGTTAGCAACGGTCCGGTATGGAAATGTCAGCGTCGGTCGCGTAACTGTAGCTGAAAACAACGAGAGAAATTCACGACAAATCGCGTTTCATGTCATAATAAAAGATACGTCAATAACGACTCCATCACTAAGCAGGGGAGCAGGTCTATGTCTTTACAAGTCAGATACCAGGGTGGCATGTATGGGTTTGTGCATGAATCGATGCTGACTGCCTTGATCGAAGACAAGGAGATCACAAAATTCAAGCGCTCTGGCGGTTGGGTAGATATTGATTCGCCGTATGTTCGCAAGGCTGACAGGCCAGCAAGCTACATGGGCCCGGAGAGAAGGTTGCACTAAAGGGCTGATCACCTTTCTATACGTCCTTTTTGCTGGACCACTTTACCGAAATCGAGCTGCGCCCTCTATATGCATCAAAAGCCCACAACTTCCATTTTGTGGGCTTTTCTCGGTTTGCGCAATGTTTGGCCGCTGAACCAATCGCTGAAGATGGCGCTCTTGGGGAAGCTCCAAGACAAGGAGCTAAAGCTTCAGAAGGAAAATTTCAAACCGACGGAAATCTTGCTGGCCATTTGATAGTTGTGGTCGTCAATTTCTGCGGTGTCAAAGGGACTGCAGGCCAGGACAATCGCGCTGGAATCGTCGAGACGATACTCCACATCGGTGTCCAGAAGATTGAGCACGACGTTTACGAAAGAGGTATCCATAATCCCTTCGAACGATGCTGATTTCACAGCCGTAACTGCGGCAGATGCGTTACTCGTTTCAGGAGAAGCAGAAGCAGGAAGCTGAGAGTCGGCGCTGTAAGCAATAGTGGTGAAAAATACTAGAGTGACCAAGAGAGCGAGAATTGCCAGGCTTACTTTTTTCATTTATTGTCCTCTTTTCATTGTTCGTTTAGCTTTAATACCCTCAGCATAAAGCATGCCGACACAACCCATCTGACTCCCCCAAAAAAAACAACGGCCGAACAGACAGTTACGCGAACTGCCCGAAATCACTCAAGCATGAAAAGAAACTAGGACAGGATAAATACAGACAAAAACGCAAATCGGCTTGGAGATAAGCTGGTGGGGGGAATATTGACGCCTTAAAAATGTGCCGATTTCAGTCGAATTGGCAACATTTTATGGCTATTTAACCACACTCCTGCTGCAAAAGCGCACACCGCTCTCCCAAAATAAAGACCACATATCAGGAAGTTAATCATTGCAGATTAGCCCGCTGGACACAAAATCAGAGGAATATCTCCTCTTTCAGCAAGGGCTAAATCGCACTGTATCGACTTATCGAAAGGGAGGGTTTCACCCGAATTCCAGCTCTGGCTAACCGCTGCCCGAATAGAGGGATAAGCTCCTTTCTGACAAGAATTTTCCATTTGCAGTAGAATGATATACAGGGAGGTGGATACATCTCCCTTTTAGCCCTGGGGACCTCCCCCTCCTTGTCTCCACGGCAATTTTTATCTATCGATCGGGCTCGGGCAATTTCAACCTGTGCACAGAATATTTAATTCCCTGCACCAATCTCCTTCTCAAGCAATTGCCAAGTAGCAAACCCCTTCTTCAGCTCCGCCTCAGTCAACTCCCGTCCAATCATTCGATAGCTCCTCCTTTTGGGATGAGTCTTGATCCCCACGTAAGCGCGCACCAGGTTGGCCACCGTCGCCTCCTGCAGAATGATTTCTTCCCCCGAATGCAGCTTGATGGTGGCGCGCAGATGCTGGTGTCCCCGCGGCGGAGCGAGGACTATTTCCGCGATATCGGCATTGGCCAGGATACGTCGCTTGTTTTTCATGATTGCCTCCGCATGCTTTTCAGTATCGGCTCCTCCTCCCAGGATGAGGCGCCCGACCGGTTGGGAAAGAATAGCAGATGAAGACGGCGAACTTTACAGCGAATGGAGATTCGTCAGCTTCCCCGTCAAGCAGACAGGTGAAAAATAGAGTTTTTCGCGGATTGAATCCGATATCCCGCAGTCGGCAGATCCCCGAGGGAATCGCGTAGACACTACTGAAACAAGGTACCGATCTGGTAGACTGGAACCCACTACAGTGTCAAGGAACTTTCCGTTTTAGTCCTTCTTGCTTCTGACTCGCAATCTTCAGCAATATCTTTTTGCTGTTTTCGGTCCGCCTGTCCAGCAGCAAAACAATGGAGGCTTGAGATGCAGTTAGCGTACTTTTTCCTGTTTTTTCTCGCGACTCTTTTTACGGCGCTGGATGCCGGGGCTGGTGACATCGAAGTGACGCCACTCATCGGCTATACCTTTGGAGGCGGGTTCGAAGATTCTACCAGTAGTGAAACCCTGGATTTGGCCGGGGGGGAGAATTACGGGATTATTCTGGGACTAAGGGATAAAAGCAAAGCGGGTGCTTATTACGAGTTATTATACAGCCGGCAAGCAACCTATTTAAAAGGGAACGGTACGGCTTTTTCCGGCGCTCCCCGGTTCGATGTCGATATCGACTACCTTCACCTCGGCGGTCGTTATGGGCCGGAGGGGGAAAGGTTCAATCCCTTTGTTTCGGCCGGGGTTGGCATCACCCACATGAGCCCGGAGCGGGGAGACTCGGAAACCAAGTTTTCTTTCAGCCTGGGGGGTGGAATCAAGATTCCGTTGGCCGAGCATCTTGGTTTGCGGATCGAGGGACGTGGATTTGGCACTCTCTTTGAGGAAAACAGCTCCATATTTTGCGTCAACAATCGTTGTGCGGTTCGGGTCGACGGCGATGTTGTCTGGCAGTTTACCGGCTTTGCCGGAGTGGTGTTCAGCTATTAGCAAGAGAGGATGAGGCCTGGCTGATTTGGTCAGTTTACCATAGGCAAGGGCCACGTTGTGTGCGCTGATCGTGGTTGGCAATTTCCTTTAATACAAGGACAAACCACAGGATCTGTCCCTGTGGCTTGGGTGTTTAGAGGTTGAAGAATTGATGGGGAGGTGGGAACTCGAGAATTTTCCATTTTGCAGTACTGGCAATAATAACAGTTATTTAATCCAAACATCATCTCACCATATGGTAAAACATATATACTGTATCTTCTCCGTGAACAGTGGGTCGGAAAGCAAAACCATTTCCATCATCCAATACTATTGACCGTATTACTCTCTTTGGGAGAGTCTTTTATTGCCTAAAGGCCATGATATGCAGAGTCCTTCTTTACGCACCGTGCTGATTTTCCCCTATGTTGCCCTGGTCATTATTCTCGCCGTTGCCATCGGCGCTCTTTCCTACCAGACCGGCAGCCAGGCAGTTTTGACGGTATCAGAGCATCTGCTCGAGGAAACGGTCAGTCGCATCGGTCAGGCGATTGATCGTCATGTGGTCGGTTCGGTTGCCACTCTGGAAGCGGCTTTCCCCAACGGCATGCTGGCTCCAGAGACAATAGAAGATGATTTTGACGATATCCGGACCCGATTCTGGATAGCAACATCTCTGCACATGGATCCGAACAACTATGTGTACTATGGAAACCTTGAAGGGCAAGCGATCGGTCTTTATCGTCACTCTTATGAACGGGGTGAACTCCGCTTAAAATACCTCGCAGAGAATCATCGTAAACGTTTCAGAATCGACGGCATTAACGGCAGTCCGCAATTTGAATCGACTGAGGAGAAGCTGTTCGACCCCCGCAACCGTCCCTGGTTTCAGGCGGCAGAATCGAGCAGCCAAGACATCTGGACTTCGGTATACATCGACTTTGGAACCCAGGACCTGGTCGCCACCCGGGCCCGTCGCGTGCTGGGCGAGAATGGAGAACTGCGGGGCGTTGTCGCAACAGATATGCCTCTGCATGCGCTGAACGATTTCATTGGCAACCTTGACATCTCACCGAACGGACTGGCTTTTATTGTTGAACCGAACGGCCAGCTGATCGCCTCATCCTGTAGCCCCAATGTCAAGCGGGTTGACGAGCAGAATGTCAGGATCAATGCCGCTGAAAGCGGACACTCCTTGCTTACCGAGATTTATCAGCAAATTTTTCCGGACCTGTCTCAGACGCTAGAAAACAATGCCACCAAAACATTTGTTTTTACCGACAGTCGTGGCGATAAGATTCACGTTGCTTTTGCCATGTTTCAGGACAGCGCCGGTCTGCAATGGATCAATGTCGTCGCCCTGCCGGATAGTGACTTTATGGGTGGAATCAGTGGCAACGTTAAACGGACTGTTCTCCTTGGCGTGCTGGCGACCATCCTGGTTGTCATTATCGGTCTGTGGATTCTCAACTGGGTAACCGCCGATCTTAAACAACTTTCCATCGCGGTTAACCAGGTTGGCAGAGGCTCCATGGATGAACCTGTCAACATCCGCCGCAATGACGAAATCGGCACCTTGGCGCAAAGCTTTCAGGCGATGCAGTCCCGTTTACAGACGGATCACCTGACCGGGCTCCCCAATCGCTACGCTTTTGAGCAGAGTCTCAATGCTGCCATCCAGAAATATTCGAAGATCGGCCAACCTTTTGCCATCATGTTTATTGACATCAATGACTTCAAATTGATCAACGACCGTTTCGGGCACGATGTCGGCGACCAGGCCCTGATCGAACTTGCCTTGCGCCTGCGAACCCATGTCCGCCAGAACGATTTAGTCACCCGTTATGCCGGAGATGAGTTCGTCGTGATCCTGGAAAATGTCACTTCCAACGAAGACCTGGCACCTATCAGGAACAACATAGAGAATTCACTTTCAGCCCCCTTGCAGGCGACCAGTCCGACTGTCACCTGCCTCGGAGGCGCCATCGGCGTGGCCCATTTTCCGAACGATGCAGACAGTGCCAAAGATCTGCT
>CALZHQ010000018.1 GCA_945787295.1 uncultured Desulfuromonadales bacterium | reverse complement strand
AATCCTTGACCTCCGCAGTTGATGAAGAGTTACTCGTGGAGCAGTTGCTGGAAGCGGTACAGACGGTATTTTTGGCTGTTGGCGCATGGTCGGTCGCGCATCATTCAACCGAAGAAAATCATGACTTAGCATCAGCTCCGAGACCGAACCCGTGTCTTGCTGCCTGATCTCTTTGGCTGCTGAACAGCCTTAAGGACGCTTATGCGACAGATTGTCCTGGCCTCGACCAGTCCTTACCGTCGACAACTGCTGGCGCAGTTGCAGATTCCTTTCACGGCAGCAGCGCCGGTATTTGAAGAACATATCGATCCTGATATTGAGCCTTCGTTGCTGGTGCGACATTTAGCCCTGGGTAAGGCCCAGAGTCTGGTAGAGTCTTATCCAGATGCTTTGATTATCGGCTCCGATCAGGTTTTTGTCGATCATCTGGGACGTGCGATCGGTAAACCTGGAACCCAGCAAAAAGCCTTCCTGCAACTGCAGCAGATGGCGGGTGAAACCCACACCTTTTACACTGGTCTGGCGCTGGTCGATAGTCGTAGCGGCTCGGTCACTACAGATTTTGCAACCTTTTCGGTTTCTTTCCGGCCGCTGACAGAAGAGCAAATCTGGAATTATTTGCAGCGAGAAAAACCGCTCGATTGTGCCGGCTCATTCAAGATTGAAGGTTTGGGAATAGCCCTCATGGAAAAGATGGCTGGAGAAGACTACAATGCCTTGATAGGGCTGCCCTTGATAAAATTGATTACCATGTTAGAGCTGGCGGGAGTCGGAATTTTGGATGATTGACATATTAAGTCAAGTTTATTTTCGCTTGACATTTTTACTCGTCGCAGATAGATTGCAAAAAAAACATTGTAGCTAAACAGCTATCAACCGAAAGGGCAAAACCAGAGAAATCTGGTGACGCAAAGCCACGGATCCTCAAATTAGGACAGCCGGGTTGCCGAAGTGGATGCAGTGCATTTCTTCCAACCTGACTATACAGGTAGAATTAGCGCTCACCTCGGCACCGAGGTGAGCGTTTTTTAGTTTTCGTGGTAAAATATTAGCTGCTTTAGTCCGACTTAATCAGAGGTTAATAGGGAACGATTAAACAATAAAAAGTATCTCCGAAAGGGCAAAACCAGAGAAATCTGGTGACGCAAAACCACGGGTCCTCAAGCTTAGGACAGCCGGGTTGCCGAAGAGAATGTAGCGTATTTTCTTTTTGCAACCAGGATAATAATGCGCTCATCTTCGGCAACAGAAGATGAGCGCATTTTTTTAGCCCCAACAACGAAAAAGGAGTCGGGGGAAATAATGAAAAGTAGACTGATGAGAATTACATTCGGAATTATCTTTGTTTCATTGCTGTTCGCAGGGCAGGCACTGGCAAAGAATGTCACACTGTCCTGGGATGCGAGCCCGAGTACGGTTTCTGGTTATAAGATTTACAATCATACGGACCAGACTCAGCTCGGTAACGCCGGTACGATTGAGATTGATGCGGGAAATGTATTGACTTATACCGTCAATGGCCTTCCTGACGAACTCGATCATTATTTTGCTGTAGCGGCTTATGATGCAGGTAGTGAAAGTGTTTATTCCAATGTTGTGCACAGCCCGTCCGTTGTGACCCCGCCGGTCGTGACGCCACCAAGTGACAAGAATGTCACTCTGTCCTGGGACGCCAGTCCAAGTTCCGTGACAGGTTATAAAATCTATTATGCAACTGGCTCGTCACAGTCTCCTCTGCTTGGAACAGGAGCTAACGAAGGGAATTCCCCGATTGATGTTGCCAATGTACTCACATTTTCGGTGACAGGTTTACCTGAAGATCAGATTCATTACTTCGCTGTCGTCGCCTATGACGCTAGCGGTAATGAAAGTACTTATTCCAATGTAGTTGAAAGTCCGGCCGGCGGAGGCTCTGGTGGTGGCGGAGGCTCTAATAGTGCTCCTGTCTTATCAGCCATTGGCTCGAAAAGCATTCTCGAAGGGGCTTCGAGCAGTTTTACTTTGTCGGCGACCGATGCAGATGGCGATTCCTTAAGCTACAGCGCAACCAACCTGCCAAACGGTGCAGGGTTCAATAGCGGATCAGGTTCTTTCAGCTGGACGCCCGGATTTGACCAGGCTGGCAGTTATGATGTTACTTTCGTTGTCAGTGATGGTTCTGCGAGTGATTCTGAGGTTGTTACTATCACAGTTGGGAATGTAAATCGGACTCCAACCCTTAGTGCTATTGGAGCTAAGTCTGTTGTCGAAACTGAAACCCTAAATTTCTCCGTCACTGCGAGTGATCCAGATAGCGACAGCCTCAGCTACAGTGCTACCAACCTGCCGAACGGGGCAAGCTTTAACAGTTCAGCACGCGCCTTCAACTGGACACCGAACTCTGGTCAGGCTGGCAGTTACTCAGTCACTTTCACGGTCAGTGATGGCAATGCCAGCGACTCAGAAGTTGTCACTATCATCGCAACTGCTGGGAATCATGTTCCAGTCTTTGACCAGATCGGTAACAAGTTGGGGGCTGAAAACAGCGAACTGATTTTCACAGTGTCGGCTACCGATGCCGACCGTGATAATCTGACCTACAGTGCAGTTAATTTGCCAAACGGTGCTAACTTTAATCCGGCAACCGGAACTTTCAGCTGGACTCCTGATTATGAGCAGACAGGCGTTTATAATGTCACTTTCTCTGTCTCTGACGGCAGCCTGAGCAATTCCGAGGTTGTTTCGATAACTATCAGTGATGTCAACCGAAGGATCCGCTCTCAGCTTCACAGTCAGTGGCTTCGACCCGGACAACGATGGTTTGACCTACAGTGTCGCTGATCTGCCGACAGGTGCGGTTTTCAACCCGGCGACCCGGCAATTCAATTGGACCCCAGCTTTCGGGACGACAGAAAATACCCGTATCTACCCGGTGACTTTCTCTGTCACTGACGGCTCGCTGAGCGATTCTGAGACGGTTACGATCAATGTGACCAATGTCAATCGGGCACCGGTGCTTGAATCTATCGGCAACCAGAGTTTGACCGAGGGGGATAGCCTGAATCTTGTTGTCAACGCCAGTGACCCAGATAATAGCCCATTGACCTACTCTGCATCGAATCTCCCTCCTGGTGCTGTATTTACCCCATCCACCAGATCATTGAGCTGGATACCGACACTCGACCAGTCAGGTACCTATAACATTACGTTCAGTGTCTCAGATGGATCACTCAACGACTCGGAAACAGTCGTTCTGAATGTTGCCAACGTCAACCAGACACCGGTTCTGGATGCCATCGGTGGACAGTCTGCCACTGAAGGGGTTGAACTGGCCCTGACGATTTCAGCGACCGATCCCGAGAATGATGTGCTGAGCTACAGTGTCTTTGGGCTGCCCGAAGGGGCGAGCTTTGATGCAGGTCAACAGCGTTTCAGCTGGACTCCGGATTTCACTCAGGCTGGCGATTTTACTGTTACTTTCAGCGTTACAGACGGTGCCATGAGTGATTCGGAAACTGTGGCGATAAATGTGACTAACAGCAACCAATCGCCGACGATCAGCGGTACTCCGGCGACACAGGTCATGGCGAAAGGTGGCTACAGCTTTATTCCCGCTGCCAACGACCCGGATGGCGATACCCTGACCTTCAGCATCACCAATAAGCCGGCCTGGGCCACATTCGATACGGCAACCGGTCAGTTGAGCGGAGCACCAACAGAGCTACAGGTTGGAACCACCTCAGCTATCGCCATCGGGGCCAGTGATGGTAACTCAATCGTCTTCCTGCCATTGTTCTCTGTCGAGGTCCTGGCTTATGAACCGGTGGATTCAGATGGAGATGGTGTTCTCGATCATCTAGATGCTTTCCCGAACGATGGGAGCGAATGGCTCGATACCGATGGAGATTTAATCGGCAATAACGCGGATAGCGATGACGATAATGATAATGTGGCTGATGTCCGTGATGGTGCACCGCTGGATAGCAGCAAATCTGGCTGGCTGATTACTGCGAATGCTGGCAACGGCGGTTTTATCACGCCGGAAGGAGAAACGTCAGTTCTCTATGGTGGTTCTCAGAATTACACTTTGACACCGATGGCTGGTTACTATGTAAACGATCTGCTGGTTGATAACGTCTCAATCGGCAAGGTTACCAGTTATCAATTTGACAATATCTCTGCTCACCACAATATTGCGGCGATCTTTGAAGCGATTCCAGTCGGTCTCAGTACTGATCCGACTGAAAAGGGATTACCTGGTGTCGAGCGGGTCGATGATGGAGATGACAGCGGAAACCTGGTTTCTGGTTCTCCCAAGCTTGATCTCGATTATCGTTTCCATATCAATATGCGCGATTCTGTCACTGCTGATCAGCGCAAGGTCTTCTTGGTTCTCGATGGATACCGCTACCAGATGCAGCTGGTAAGTGGCTCTCTCGCCAATGGAGCTAAGTACAGTCATATCACCCGCCTGGGACCGGCGTATGCGCATCAATTCCATTATTTAGTGGAAGATCAGGCTGGAAGTCAGTTGGGCCGCTATCCTCAGACTGGTGAATTGGAGGGGCCGACGGTTGAGCTGTTAAGTGGCAAGAATGTGATTGGCGCTCCGGGCAATATCGATGGTGAACTGCTGGATGGCTCGACGGCTTTTAATGTTGTTCAGGCCTATCGGTACAGACCATCGACACGGCTAAAGGGGAGTTATGAGAAGCTTGATAATGGCGGTCCTGTTAAAGCGGGTGAAGGCTATGTTCTGAAACGAACTTCAAACAGGACTTTGCCGTCCTTGGACATATACGGAGAAATTGCAACGGCGAATCACGAAATATTTGTTCAGCCCGGCTGGAACCTGATAGCCAATCCGTATAAAGGGAATGTTTCATTGGCCGATGTACAGGTACAGCATGGTAACTCCACTCCTCAATTGTGGTTGGACGCTGCAAGTGACAATTTGATTGTCGATGGCATCTACTACTACCTCGGGGTCGATTGGGGTAATACCAATGCATTCGAGAGTGCAGCTGGAAATCAGAGTGCGGTTTTGACGCCTTGGATAGGTTACTGGATCTACGTGAATCCAACCGATCAGCCGGTTAGGTTGCTGATTCCAAAACCGCAACAGTAACAGGAGAACAGCAATGAAAAGCTATGCAAAAATAACGAAGCTGTTGTGTTGTGGGCTATCGATTTTACTACTCAGCGCTTGCGGCGGTGGCGGCGGGGGGGGAGATACCTCTGGGTCGAAGACTGCAGACACCAGTGGTGGCAGCGCTTCCCTGACGACCTTAAGCGGAACCGTAGCCGATGGTTACCTCCGCGGCGCTCGAGTGTTTCTGGATCGCAATGCCAATCGTCTCTATGACAATGGGGAGCCGTCCACGACATCAACCGCTGGTGGGGCCTATTCACTTGAAGTGAATCCTGGTGAGGGGGACCTTTACCCCGTGGTGGCGGAAGTTATTGCCGGTCAGACTGTCGACGAGGATACCGGTCTAACCGTTACTGACAGCTATCGGTTGGAAGCTCCCAAGGGGAAATGGCAGTTTATTTCGCCGCTGACGAAACTGGTAAAAGACATTCGAGAAAAGAATCCTTCTTATACCGAATTACAGGCCGTTTTACAGGTTCGTTCGGAGCTGGGTATCAGTGATAATGTTTCGGTTTTCGAAGATTATCTGGCCCACGCAACAGGCGGTGTTGAGGCGACAGACCCGCAACTGGCTGCTGAATACAGCCGGGCTCATAAAGCGGCACGGGTGGTTGCTGCACTGTTGGGTAGCCTGCAAACCGATATCGAGCAGAACCTCGGTGGACAGATCGCCGAGAATGAGCAGGCGGCAGTTGCCTATATGATTACAGATAAAATTCAGGAACAGGCCGCACTGATAAAGCAGGCTCTGGAGAATGAACGGAACACTGCCCAGGTCGCCGATGTAGCAACTCTGATCACAACAACGACAGCGGCGATTGACCCTGCCGAACTCAATGCCGACCTGTTGACGGTTTATGACCAGCGGATCGATCAGAATCTGCCGACCTGGGACATGAAGCCGCCTAAACTGCAGAGTAAAACGCCGCCTGCCAATGATACAACATCGGTCGATGTGACGGTTGGGATTGTTTTTGATGAAGCAATCGATGAAACTCTGTTGAACGACAACATGATTCAGTTGACCGGACCAAACGGGCTTGAAGACGGCTCTGTCAGTTATAACGAGAACGAGAAAAGACTGACCTTTACGCCAAATCAGTTGCTGTTGCCATTCAGTAATTATCAGGTCACCTTAAAGAAGGAAATGGCTGATTCTCTTGGCAATACCTTGGAACAGGACGTCGTTTGGTCTTTCACTACCGTTTTTGATCAGACCCCGCCACCGCTCCCTGACTTCTGATGTTAGATTGATTCCGACAACAAGGCCGCCCCGTATTGGGAGCGGCCTTGTTGTCGGCTTTGTCATTCCTCCCGAACGGGACTGTTGATCAAGCGGTGCTTGACCCGATGCGTCACGTAACCGACCAGCAGGAGAACAACCGGGATTGAACACGCAATCAGGACTTGCTTGCTCAACCCCCATTTCTGTAGCGGCAAGCCACTCAAAAGGTAGCCGATCAGGCCGATCAGATAGTAACTGATTGCAACAATCGACAAGCCTTCGACAGTCTCCTGCAGACGGAATTGCAGCTGGCTGCGACGATTCATCGCCGATAGCAGCGAGCGGTTCTGTTCCTGTAAATTCAGATTGACCCGGGTCCGCAGCAGGTCGCTGGCCCGTTCGATCCGTTTCGAGAGATCTTCCATCCAGGTTTGCAGTGATTCGCAGGTCCGCAGCGCCGGGTCGAGGCGCCGGATGATGAATTCCTTGAGCGACAGGTGACCATTGACCGTCGCTTCCTTCATGCCGTCGAGGCGATTATGGACCAGTTCGTGATAGGCACGCGTGCCGGAAAAGCGCCGATTAGTTTCGGCCCGGTAGGTTTCCAGCTGAGCTTCGAGCTGCGTCAATTGTTCCAGCAAGTTCCGTTCACCACGTAACGAATCAAGGTGACTGACCTGATTGAGGATATTCGCCAAATGTTGATCCATCTCGACCAGCTGTGGAGCGATCCGCTTGGCGATGGGCAGAGAAATAAGCGCCAGTAATCGATAGGTTTCCATCTCCATCAGCCGTCGCGTCAGCTGTCCGAGCTGTCGACCGTAACCGTCACCATGCAGCTTAAAGGCGCTAAACAGCTGGGCTTTGCCTCCTTTGGCCTCACTGACCATAACCTGATGTCCTTCAAAGTAACGACTCAGGGCAGACCACTGATCATTCAACTGCTGATCATCGATAATGACATGAAATGCAGAGACCATTTCGCCAGGCAGGGCTCTAAGCCAATCGGCAGGGAGCAGGTTAATCGCCGGATGCTCGAACGGCTCTCCGGTTACCGCTGCTGCCTGCATGATGGTCAGTGAATAAAACTCGACGTGCCGCTCCCAGTGAATCGTGAAGTCGCCAAATGTCTGCTGGAAAGAAACCGCATCCGCTGCGGGTTGATTGACTTCATAGCGTCGACAGAGGTCACAGATCAGCTCATAAGATTTGTACAGTTCTTCCCGTTGTGCACAAGCCGCCAAATGTGAGATCTGTTGTGGGCAACTGAGCGGGTGAAATGGACGAATATGGAGTTCATTATAAAGAGCATTCCGCTGGGGGTGTTGCTGGTATTCAACTGTTCTGGCTCCGGACATCGGTCCCCTTTTTCTTGATAGGCGATCTATGAATTGAAATTTTCATGGGATTCTAACGGAACGCGGTTGTCATTGACAAGTGAGGTCCGGTATCAAGTAAACTTTTTATTCTCTTGTTCCTGCACGCGGATGAAGGTTGTTCGTTTGGTCAACTCTTTTAAGGCACCGGCGCCAACGTAAGTACAGGTCGAACGGACCCCGCCGAGGACATCTTTGACCGTTTCCTCGACCGGCCCTCGGTAGGGGACCTCAACGGTTTTGCCTTCGGAGGCCCGGTATTCGGCGATGCCTCCGGCATGTTTTTCCATCGCCGTTGAGGAACTCATGCCGTAAAACAGTTTGAATTGCTGGCCGTCGCGGTGCACCAGTTGGCCGCCACTTTCATCATGGCCGGCAAACATGCCACCGAGCATGACAAAATCGGCCCCACCACCAAACGCCTTGGAAACGTCCCCGGCACAGACACAGCCGCCGTCAGAAATGATGCGACCACCTAAACCATGGGCCGCATCGGCACATTCGATGACCGCCGAGAGTTGCGGGTAGCCAACCCCGGTTTTTACCCGGGTGGTGCAGACCGAACCTGGTCCGATGCCGACTTTGACGATATCTGCCCCTGAGAGCAGCAGCTCTTCAACCATTTCGCCGGTGACCACATTGCCGGCAACGATGGTTTTATCCGGGAAACTGTCCCGCACCTGTTTGACGAATTCGACAAAGGATTCAGCATAGCCGTTGGCTACATCGATACAGATAAAAGCCAGCTTCGGGTGCCGTTCGATAATCGTCTGCATGACAGAAAAGTCGGCCTCGGCAGTTCCGGTACTGACCATGATCCGCTGGTAGATATCATCATCACGATCTTTGAGGAAACTGTCCCACTGCTCCAGCGTATAATGCTTGTGAATGGCCGTCAGGAGCCCGAATTCGGCGAGAACTTCGGCAATCTCAAAGGTCCCGACTGTATCCATATTAGCAGCAATGACCGGGGTCCCGTGCCACTTGCGCTTGCTGTGTAAAAAGGTGAATTCCCGTTCCAGGTTGACCTGGGCACGACTTTTCAGGGTTGAACGCTTCGGGCGGATCAGAACATCTTTAAAGCCGAGTTTCAGGTCGGTTTCAATACGCATGGTTTTCTCCTGCAATCGGTTGTTTATGCTGGTTTTTTAAGCTGACGAACTGTCGCATTTCATCATTAAGAAAGTATTCTGTCTAATTTCCGAAATTATAATTGATCCGGTCGAGGTACAGCTTCATTGAGATTGGTGGCATGCTGGTGGTCACGAAAGCGATCAACACCAGGATCGAAAATATCTCATCATTTATCAGCCCGAGTTGCAAGCCGATTGATGCGACGACCAATTCTACCGCACCACGGCCGTTCATCGCCAGACCAACAATGGTTGCTTCCTTTCTGTTCAGACCGCCGGCCAGGGCTCCCGCTCCAGCACCGATCAGTTTGCTGCTAATTGCTGCCAGGAGCAGGCAGAGAGTGAGCAGCAGGTGGCTGTCAAAAATTGAGAAGGTGACATGAAAAGAAAGGCTGACAAAGAAAATCGGACCGAGAAATCCATAGGTGATCGAGACAAAGCGATCTGAAATTTTCGTCAACAGTTCCTGGCTGACGACCCCTTCGCGAACAAACAGACCGGCCATGTAGGCACCGATGATGATGTGCAGCCCGGCGATTTCTGCGAGCAGGCCGAACAGCAGGGCCATAATCAGGGCGAAGGTAAACCCTTTGGAACTGCGTGAAGAGAAGTGTCTGCCGATTTTCGGGTAGAGCCAGATGCCAATGCCGATCGCCAGGGCAAAAAACAGGATGACCTTGCCCATGGTGAAGGCAAATACAAGCCAATTGATCGAACCGTGATTGGTGCCGAGATCGACAATGGCGGTAAAAAACGACAGGGCCAGGACATCATCAATGATTGATGCACCGATAATCACCGGCGTGACATGATGATCGGTCAGTTCCAGGTCATGCAACACCCGGGCGCTGACGGCGATTGCCGTGATCGACAGGCCGAGAGAAATAAACAGGCTCTGGACGTTTGGCAAGTCGAACAGCTGACAGGTCAAATAAGAGACTCCAAAGGGGATTATGAACCCGGCAATCCCGACCAGACTGGATTGCAGGCGATACTTCTTCAGGTCCAGGGGGTTAGTTTCCAGCCCGGCGTAGAACATCAGAAAGAAGACCCCCAGTTCCGAGAGGATCGAGAGCATTTCATTGGGCGTGATTAAACCGAGAAAGGCCGGTCCGAAGATAATACCGGCAGTTAATTCGCCCAGCACCGGAGGCTGGTGGATGATCCGGCAGATGACTCCGGTAGTCCAGACAATAACCATCAGCATCAAGAGATTGAGGGTTGGATTATGCTGAGTCATTTGGGCAATGACAGTAATGATATTATCCATAGTGTTTTGCCAGCCGTCAGGGGCCTGTCAGGGCCTCGGGGCAGATATTGAAGCAGTCGATCTCCTGATATTTTACCATATTTCAACACATTTCCCTGCCCAGTGACTCTCGTCGCGCTGGCGCGAAGGGCGCAAATTCCCGGCTGTTTGCTATACTTTAAAAACACAAGCAGGGTTGTCTCACCGGGGGCTATATGGCTGATCAGATACTGGATGCCATTATTCAACTGGAAAATCAGATTGAGCAACAGCTGCAAACTGAAGAGGCCAAAGCAGAGACCTGGCTTGCTGGAGTCCGCCGCGAACAGGAAACAGCTTTCGAGCGGGTTCAGCAGGAACTGCGCGAGGAAAATCAGCACTCTATCGAGCAAGCTGCTTCGCAGGCCGAGCTGCAGGCTGAAACTCGGCTGAAAAATGAAATGGAATATTGTCGCCGCCTGGAGGAAATCAGTCAGTACGAGCTATTGGAGGTGTTACGTCGACAGCTAGTTAAAATACTGCCGAGGCAAGTCGATGATCATCAAAATGGCCAAAGTTGAAATCGTCGGCCCCAAGGACCTGCTCCTGAAGACACTCGAATTACTCAGGGGTAAGGGGGTCTTCCAACCGGAAGCGGACATCCGTGGTTTTGTTCGCCAGGAGGATGAACGCCGCATCAAAGAACTGTTGCTGGACGAAACCGCGGTTGGCGAAAAGCAGTTTTTCGTTGCCCTGCAGAACCGGATACAGGAATTAATCGCCTGCCTGCCGGAGCTAGAAACCCGCACCACCTACCTGCAGACCTTACCGGTCATCGACGTGTTAAACGAACTGGTCGACAAGCATCTCAACTGTTGTCGGAACTGGCAGCAACAGAGTCATGCCTTACGTGAAGAAGCAGAGACCCTGTCCGGCTATCTTCGCTTCTGGAACGTGCTTGAGCCCTTGGTCGCTGATGTCGCCGATAACTCCCGGCTGGCATTTTTTGGCGTCACAGTGCGTAACCCGGATGAAATTTCTAAATTACAGGAACTGCTTGAGATACAGACCTGTGGCCGTTGTCGCCTGTCAACCGCGAGTATCGAAGATGGCAGCATTGTTGGTTTGATAACCACCGATCTCGGTATGGAGGATTCATTGCGTGAAATGCTCTCTGCTGAGCAGGTCCCGGAATTGTCCTTGCCTGCAGAATTGGCCGAGTTGCCGTTTCGGGAAAAGACCATCGCCCTGCAAAAATTGCTGACAGAGGTTGAAAGCAATTTGCAGGATTCGATTGCCCGGCAGGAAACCTTTGCCCACCGCTGGCTGCCGATCTATCGGCAAGCATTGTCCTGGCTGGAGGAGCGCTTGTCACTCTACCAGGCCAGTGCACTGGCTTATGAAACCCGACAGTGTTTTCTGGTCAATGGCTGGATGCCGAGTGCCGATGTTGAAGTTTTGCGCGAGAATTTAACCGAGAGCTTTTCTGGCAAGGTGGTGCTGAGTGTTATGGAGTTGCACCAGGAAGATTTTGATCGGGTCCCGGTGGTGTTGCGCAATCCGCTCTATTTTAAACCGTTCGAACTTTTTGCCCGGCTTTTGCCCCTACCAAAATACAGCTCTTACGATCCGACGCCTTTTCTCGGCCTGTTCTTTCCGTTGCTGTTCGGTATGATTCTCGGTGATATCGGTTATGGACTGTTACTCGGCCTGATTGCCGGCCTGCTGATCAGATTTTACCCGAGCCGTGCAACCCTGACCGATGGAGCGAAAATCCTCGGTGTTTCAGCCGCCTATACCATTCTGTTCGGCTTGCTGTTTGGTGAGTTCTTCGGCGATCTGGGCGAGCGCTGGTTCCATCTGCAACCGATCTGGCAAGAGCGCAGTCAGGCAATTGTGCCGATGATCGCTTTTGCTATTTCGGTCGGCACCGCTCACGTCCTGCTCGGGTTGATTCTCGGCATCCGCTATGACTTCAAGCGGCGATTGCGGCGCGAGGCCCTGGTCAAGATTATCAACCTGCTGCTGATCTCTCTTTGCGGGATCTGGTTGCTCGGCTATCTGTTCCCTTCCCCCTGGGAACTGACGGTTCCCTTGCTCCTGGCAATTTTGCTGCTCTTGCCGATTCTGATTGTCGCTGGCGGCCTTCTGGCTCCGCTGGAACTGCTGAAAAGCTTCGGTAATATCATTTCCTACGTACGGATCATGGCGATCGGTCTCTGCTCGGTACTGCTGGCGCAAGTGGCCAACCAAATGGGCGGGATGACTGGAGATTTGGTGGCTGGATTTCTGGTGGCCGGGGTGCTGCATTTTTTCAACCTGCTGCTCGGCGTATTCGCACCGACCGTGCATGCCCTGCGGCTGCATTATGTCGAGTTTTTCAGCAAATTTCTTGAATTCGGGGGACGACAGTTTAAACCGCTGAGAAAGAATAATCACTCAACGGCAACCCACAGCAAGTAACAGGAGGTCAGATCATGGAAGAAGTCCTGCTCGCTTTTGCCGCGGCACTGGCCGTCGGTATCCCCGCTGCGGCGACTGCCTGGGCCCAATCGCGAATCGGCTCGGCTGGCGCTGGTACTCTGGCAGAAAAGCCCGAACTGACTGGAACGATCATCATTCTCCTGGCGATACCAGAAACCATGGTCATTCTCGGCTTTGTTGTCGCGATCATGATTCTGGTTCTGTAGGCGTTTATGGGACAGTCAGAACTGGAAGCGGCCTTACGCAAGGATGGTGATGACAAGGCCAGAGAGATCTGGGCCACTGTCGAAGCTGAAGCTGAAAGGTTGCGGACTGAGACGGCCGACAACCTGCGGCGACATGAACTGGCCGAGAAGGCCCGTTGCGAAGCGCAGGTTTTAGCCCTCAACGCGACCAAACAGGCCGAGTCCGAACAGCGTGCCCAGCGTTGCCGATTGGAGGCTGAAGAGAAGCTGGCGAAACACTTACGGCAGCTGGCGGATGAGCTGCTCACAGAGCTGGCGGCGACCGGAGGGGACACTCTGTTCCTCAATCTGGTGGCTGAACTTCCGCTTTACAGTTGGCAGCAGATTAAGGTGAATCTGCGTGACCGTTTGCTGGCTGAAGAACATTTTCCTCAGGCGGAAATAATTTTTGACGATCAAATCAGCGCCGGAGTGGAGGTTCAGGATGAGGAGGGTCGCATCCTGATCGTCAATACCCTGGAAAAACGTTTGGCCCATCTTTGGAGCGAACTGCTGCCGGAATTGATGAGCGAACTGCGGCGCAAGGCAGGTGACCATGAGTCTGTTGCTTGAAATCCCCTATGCCGGGGCATCCTGCGATTACCTTTACGCCAGAATCCGATGCCGGCGGGCCGACCTGTCGACAGGTGGGTTACTGCGTCGTGCCAGAACAGGGAATCCGCAGCAGGCGCTGTTGGCAGAATATCACTGGCTGTACCGGCAGCTGGACCGGCGGCTACGACGCAGGCTGCTGCCGATATTTGAATATTTCGAACTGCGCTTGTTGGTTGTTGCCCTGCGCTTCCTGGCTGCCGGGGATCATTCATCACTGAAAACTCAACTGCAAAAGAGTCTGTTCCAGACAAAAGTACGCAGTATTTTACAAACTGCTGAACAGGTCGCTGCGGGAATTAGTGGCCTGGAACAGCTACTGGTAGAAACGTACCCGGTTTTTCGAAATCTGACGGAAGTGTACCTGCGCCAGGGGCCCGGGGGATTTGAACAGGCACTGCTCGGAGGACATTTGCAGGATGCGCTCAAGCGGTGCAAATCTTGCCAGGTGCGACGGTTTCTGCTCTATCTGCTCGATATGCGTAACCTGCAGGCAGTGCAGAAGCATTTACGTTGGCAAGTGCCACTGAAGCCACCACTTCTGGCGGGCGGGAGTCTAGACCTGATCAAGTGTGAAAAGATCTGGAAGAGTGGGGACCATGCTGCGCTCCATCTGCTGATGCAGAAGTTCACCCGGCAATCGACCCGTCCTGCCGATCAGAGCATTGAGGATTATCTGCTGCAAGGGCTGACAACCCGTCTGCAGCGAGAGGGGCGTGAACCGCTTCAGCTGGGACTGGTGATCGACTACCTGTGGCGCTGCCAGTTGGCTGCCAGAGAGCAGGGCTTGCAACTATTTGCTGAAGGCTCGAGTGCAGGAAAGACGGCCGGGACGGTGGGCAGATGAGCGAGGTCATTTTCATCACCACGGGAGATGCACGTTATGGCTTCAGCCTGGCCGGTTCGCAGCAGTTGATAATCACGCCAGCTGAGGCCGAGACACAAGTGATTGCGTCGATGGCCGACAAGGATGTTGGCGTACTGGTGCTCGATGAGCGGCTGGTTCAGGCCATCGGTGAAAAACGTTTAGCTGAACTGGAGGCAGGTTGGCAGGGCATGCTGGTCACCTTGCCGGCTCCGGAAGCGGGCGGCGAGGAAGACGCCCTGCAGCGCATGATCCGTCGAGCGCTCGGTTATCATGTGAGGTTGCAGCTATGAGAGGGCTGGTCACCAGCATTTCCGGTGCAACCGTCTGCGTTGACCTGCGCGGTTTGCAGCTTTACGATCGGGTTTATGTCGGCCATGGGCGGCTTTCCGGAGAAGTGGTCCACCTGGAAAAGCAGCGCACCACGGTGCAGGTCTTTGAGGATACCCACGGCTTGAGTGTCGGTGAACCGGCCGAGGGAACCCGCGCGCCGTTGACGGTGATGCTTGGACCCGGACTGCTCGGCGGAATTTTCGATGGTTTGCAACGTCCTCTGCGGCAATTACAGCAACAGAGCGGAGATTTTATCGGCACCGTTCACGAACTCTCTTCCCTTGATCGACAACGGCAATGGCAATTTGCCCCGAGTATGCAACCGGGACAGTCTGCCCATTCAGGTGACATTCTTGGCCATATTACTGAGGGTCATCTGCAGCACCCGATTTTTGCCACGCTTGAAGGTGAGATTGCCCACATTGCCCAGGGGCAGATCTGTTTGGACGAACCGTTGCTGACACTCGTTGACGGTCAGCAGCAATATGCCTGGGTAAACTGGCCTGTACGGCGGCCGCGGGCCGGTGGCAGCAAGCAACCTGCCGAGCTGCCTTTATTGACCGGACAACGCTGTATCGATTTTCTATTTCCGATGATGAAGGGCAGCGTCGCGATCATCCCCGGGGGCTTTGGAACCGGCAAGACCGTACTGGAGCAGGCAATTGCCAAATTCGCCGACGCCGATGTGGTGGTCTACGTCGGTTGTGGTGAGCGGGGCAACGAGATGGCCGGTTTGCTCAGTGAGTTCGGCGAACTGCGCGATCCCGACGGGCGGCCACTTTTGGAGCGAACCATCGTTGTCGCGAACACTTCGAATATGCCGGTGGCGGCGCGGGAATCCTCGATCTTTACCGCAGTGACGATGGCCGAATACTACCGGGACATGGGCTACGATGTGCTGTTTCTGGCAGATAGCCTGTCCCGCTGGGCCGAGGCGCTGCGCGAGATTTCCTCTTCTCTGGAAGAGATCCCTGGAGAAGAGGGTTATCCGACCTATCTTAGCTCGCGGCTGGCCAGTTTTATAGAGCGCTCCGGGGTGGTAGAAACTGCTGCTGGCAAGCGTGGTTCGCTGAGCATGATTCTGGCGGTCTCGCCACCCGGCGCCGATTTTTCCGAACCGGTGACCCAGGCTTGCCTGCGAGCGGCTGGGGCTTTTTATCTCCTCGACACCAGTCTGGCACACGCGCGACATTTTCCTGCGATCAACTGGGGCCAGAGTTATTCTCTGTTTGCCAATCGCGCAACCGAACATTTTCAAATCCAGGTCGATCAGAGTTGGTCGGAAATGCAGAGTCGTTGCCGGGGGATTCTGCAGCAGGAAGAGGCGCTGCGTGAAGTGGTCGAAGTGGTCGGGATGGAAGGCTTACAGGATCGTGACCGCTTGTTGATGGTTGCCGCAGAAAGGGTCCGGCGCGAGTTTCTCTGCCAGAACAGTTTTTCCAGCGATGCCTATTCAACTCCGCAGCAGACTCTGGAGCGGATTACAGCAATTGTTAGTGCTTACGACCTGATGGTGACGAAGCTCGAAGCGGGCGAACCATTGAGCGATATCTTAAGGGAACAGACCGATGCGGCTGGCTGAACACTGCTATCGATCAATCTGCGCCATCCGCGGGCCGCTGGTGTTCGTCGAACGGGTCTTTGCCGCCCGGATCGGCGAAACCGTGACCCTGGTGGCTCCCGATGGGCAGACCCTGGAGGGGGAGGTGCTGAAGATCGACACCGAGCAGGTGCTGATCCAGGTGTTCGGTGAGACTTACGGTCTCGACCTCGAGAAAACCACAGTCACCTTCCATGATGCCGTCAAGCGGGCTCCCTTGTCGCGGCATTGTCTGGGACGGATTTTTAACGGCTCTTTTGTGCCGATCGATGGCGCGCCGATGTACATCCCAGAGCGCTGGGGGGCGATCTCTGGAACGCCGATCAACCCGGTGGCCAGGGAATATCCGCGTGAAATGATCGAAACCGGTGTTTCCGCTATCGATGGTCTCAACAGTCTGATCAAGGGGCAGAAGCTGCCGATCTTTTCCTGTGCCGGACTGCCAGTACAGGAACTGGTGGCACAGATTCTGGCACAGGCCCGGCTTCCGGGCGCCGGCGATTTCGTCGTGGTTTTTGTTGCCCTGGGGTTGAGCTATCATGAATACGATTTTTATCGGCAGACACTGGCCCGTCAAGCGAGTCGCTTTGTCGCTTTCTTCAACCTGGCCGGTGAGCCGGTCGTCGAGCGGCTGCAGGCACCACGTCTGGGGCTGACGGTGGCCGAGGACCTGGCTTTCAACCATCAGATGGATGTGCTGGTGATTGTCTCCGATATGACCAACTATTGTGATGCCTTGCGGGAGATCTCCACCGCCCGGGAAGAACTTCCGGGGCGGCGTGGCTATCCCGGTTACATGTATTCCGACCTTGCTTCACTCTATGAACGGGCCGGGCGCTTGCAAGGAAAGCGCGGTTCGGTGACCTTGCTGCCGGTGTTGACCATGCCGGAAGATGATATCACCCATCCGATTCCCGATCTGACCGGCTACATCACCGAGGGGCAGATAGTCCTTTCCAGGGAAATGCAGCAAAAAGGGCTGTTTCCGCCGATCGACGTATTGCCCTGCCTGTCCCGTTTGATGCAGCATGGTATCGGCGAAGGACAGACCCGTGCCGACCATCGGCAGGTGGCCAATCTGCTTTACCAGTATTATGCCAAGGGGCGTGATCTCCGCAAATTGGAAGCGGTGGTTGGGAAAGAGGGGTTGTTGGAAGAAGACCGGGAAATTCTGGCGATGGCTGAAGCCTTCGAACGTCGGTTTGTGCATCAGGGCAGCGACCGGCGAGATATTTTTCAGACTCTTGACCTTGGTTTGGAACTGCTTGCTGAGTACGGGGTGAAACTCACATGATCCAGGCGACCAGAAGTAATCTGCTGTTGCTCAAAGATCGCCGGAAGGCGGTGGTTAACTGTACCGGCATTCTTAAGGGCCGCCGGCAGGCGCTGATCAAGAAATTTCTTGAGATCGGCCGCCCGCTGATCGCTTCGCGTGAGGAAACCCGTAACCACTACGGCAAGGGGATCGCAGAGCTACAGACCAGTCTTGGCCTGGAAGGGGAAGATTATATCGCTTCGCTGGCCTTGATCAGTCAACGGCACCTGGGAGTGGAACTGGTCAATATGAATATCCTTGGCCTGCGCTATCGTGATTTGCAGCAGGTTGAATCCGCCAGTCGCTCACTGGAAGAACGTGGCTACGATTATCCGTCGATTACGCCTCATCTGGATGAGGCGATGCAGCTGTTCGAGACGATAATCGAGGAGATGCTGGCCATGGCCCGTTACGAGGGGATGTTTCGGCGTCTTGGTGAGGAACTGTTGCGGATCACCCGGCGTATCCGGGTGCTGGAAGAACGGGTACTGCCTGGTTTGCAGACAGATATCCGCGAGATTTCCCATTATCTGGCTGAGCGTGAGCGGGAAGCCTACTACCGGCTGAAACTGTTTAAGCAACTTACGGCTAGGCGGCGGAATTAAGGGGCCTATTTCTTTCGCAACGAATCCCTCCAGACTCTCGTCTTAACTGCCGGTTTCGGTTGACCGCCCTTTATCAAGGGTGCTAAATTCTCCTGATAAATTTCGACCGATCAGAGCTTCGGTGATTGATCGGTTTTTCTCTTTTTAGTTCTTATTTTTCTGCTGGGTTTATGGAACACGCCAATTTCGTACATCTCCACTTGCACAGTCAATACAGCCTGCTTGATGGCGCCATCAAGCTCGACGAACTGGTTTCTCGCGCTAAAGAATTCAAGATGCCGGCAGTGGCGGTCACCGATCATGGCAATATGTTCGGCGCTGTCGAGTTTTACAGCAAGGCGATCAAAAACGGCATCAAGCCGATCGTCGGCTGTGAGGTTTATGTCGCTCCCGGGTCCCGTTTTACGAAAGGGAATGCGCGCGGCTCTTCCGAGGCCTCCTACCATCTGGTGCTGCTGTGTATGAACCTGGCCGGTTATCAGAATATCTGCCGTTTGATCTCAGCTGCTTATCGTGAAGGATTCTATTACAAGCCGCGGATCGACTGGGAATTGCTCGAAAAGCATAACGAGGGCTTGATCGCACTGTCCGCTTGCCTCGGTGGCGAGCTGCCGACCCTGATCAACCTCAATCAGCCGAACGAGGCGCTGGAACGGGCGCGGGCGATGGCGGAGATTTTTGACGATAACCGCTTCTATCTTGAACTGCAGGAGAACTATATTCCTGAGCAGGCCAAGGCGAATGCCGGCCTGGTGTCGATTGCCGAGGCGCTCGATCTGCCGCTGGTAGCGACCAACGATTGTCACTATCTGAAAAAAGAAGACGCTTTTGCCCACGAGGTGCTGCTCTGTATCCAGACCGGCAAGACGATGGACGATCCGAACCGGATGCGCTTTTCCAACGATGAGTTTTACGTCAAATCACCTGATGAGATGATCGAGCTGTTCAAGGATTATCCGGGGGCGACCGAGAATACGGTCAAGATCGCCGAGCGCTGCAACCTGGAACTCGACTTCAATACCTACCACTTCCCGCAGTATGAAAAGCCTGAAGACAAGACCCTCGACGACGTGCTCGAAGAGCAGAGTTATGCTGGACTGGAGGAGCGTCTTGACGAAATCCGTAAGTTGCGCGAAATCACTGATGAAGATGTAAAGGTCTACAAAGACCGTTTGGCTGAGGAGCTGGCCTGTATCAAGAGTATGGGCTTTCCCGGTTACTTCCTGATCGTCGCCGACTTTATCAACTGGGGCAAGGACCACGATATTCCGGTCGGGCCCGGACGGGGGTCAGCGGCGGGTTCGCTAGTTGCCTTTGCCATCCGCATTACCGATATCGATCCGATTCCTTACAATCTGCTGTTCGAACGTTTCCTTAATCCGGAACGGATCTCGATGCCGGATATCGACGTCGATTTCTGTATCTACGGGCGGGAGCAGGTCATCGATTATGTTCGCGAGAAATACGGGCAGGAGAACGTTGCCCAGATCATTACCTTCGGAACCATGCTCGCTAAAGGGGTTCTGCGTGATGTCGGCCGGGCGCTGAATATCCCTTACGGTGAGGTCGACAAGATCGCCAAACTGGTACCCGGTGTCCTCGGCATCACCCTGAAAGATGCGATTGTTCAGGAACCGAAACTTCAGGAGCTGATTGCCAAGGATAAGAAGGTCGCCGAGCTGACCAAAATCGCTCTGGCCCTCGAAGGTCTGACCCGTCACGCCTCGACCCACGCCGCCGGCGTCGTGGTCACACCGAAAGCCTTGTCGGAATACCTGCCGCTCTATGTTGACCCCAAATCGGGCGGCCAGGTCACCCAGTACCCGATGAAGTACGTTGAGGAGATCGGCCTGGTCAAGTTCGACTTCCTCGGTCTGAAGACCCTGACTGTCATCGAGAACGCGGTCCGCTTGATCCGTGAAGGTGGCAATACCGAATTCGATCTTAAGCTGGTGCGCGACGACGACCAGAAAACCTACGAGCTGCTCTCCCGCGGTGAAACCACAGGTGTTTTCCAGCTTGAGTCTTCGGGGATGAAGGAATATCTGGTCAAACTCAAGCCGAGCTGCTTCGAGGACTTGATCGCGATGGTTGCCCTTTACCGGCCCGGTCCGCTCGGTTCGGGCATGGTCGATTCATTCATCAAGCGGAAGCATGGACAGGAGCAATTCAAGTACGATTTTCCGCAGCTTGAGCCGATCCTGGATGATACCTACGGGGTTATCGTTTACCAGGAACAGGTTATGCTGATTGCTCAGGTTCTCGGCGGCTACAGTCTCGGTGGTGCCGACCTGCTGCGCCGGGCCATGGGCAAGAAAAAACCGGAGGAGATGGCCAAGGAGAAGGTTAAATTTCTCGCCGGAGCCAAGGAGAACAATCTCGATCTGAAGAAGGCTGAAGGCGTTTTCGATCTGATGGAGATGTTTGCGGCCTACGGTTTCAATAAATCTCACTCGGCTGCCTACGCTTTGGTTGCTTATCATACTGCTTATCTGAAAGCCCATTACCCGGTTGAGTTCATGGCGGCGCTGTTGACCGAGGATATGGAAAATACCGACAAGGTTATCAAGAATATCAGTGAAGTTCGGGCCATGGGCATAGAAGTTCATCCACCTGACATTAATGCCTCCGATCGATCTTTTACCGTTGCGGAAGATTCGATGCGGTTTGGGCTCGGAGCGGTTAAGGGGGTCGGCGCTGCGGCCCTCGACTCGATTCTTGAGGTCAAGCGCAACAAGCCGTTCAGCTCGCTGCAGGATTTTTGCGAACGGGTGGACCTGCGCAAGGTCAACAAGAAGGTTGGCGAGGCGTTGATCAAGTGCGGTGCATTCGATACCTTGGGCGGGAAACGGGCCCAGTTTTTGGCGGCGTTGGAAGAGGCGATGGAGATCGGCCAGAGGCTGCAGCGGGAACGTGAATCGGGACAACATTCGCTGTTCGGTAGCACCGAGATTGTTTCGGTGGCCGGCAATGGTTACGGTGAGCTGCCCGATGTTGCCGAATGGGACGAAAAGCTTCTGCTCAGTAATGAGAAGGAAGCGCTCGGTTTTTATGTCACTGGTCATCCGCTCGCGCGGTACAGTGATTCGATCAAACGCTTTGCCACCTGCGAGACCGCTGCCTTGGTGGAGAGGACCGATAAGGAGCAGGTGCGGGTTGCCGGAATCGTTGCCGGAATCAAGGAGTTGATGACTAAAAAGGGTGACCGGATGGCCTTCGTCACTCTTGAGGATCTGAGTGGCTCAGTCGAAATGGTGGTTTTCCCGGAAACTTACGCCGCGTCGATGGAGCTGCTAAAAGGTGAAGATCCGCTGTTGGTCAGCGGTGAACTTGATGTTGGTGAGGAATCCTGTAAAATGCTCGCCAATGAAGTATCATTGCTGCGGGATGTCAATGAAACGATGACCGAGCGCGTCAATATCCGCCTGACCACTCCCGGACTTGACGAGATGCAGATGCGCCAGTTAAAAGGGATCATTCAGCGCTACCGGGGAAGTTGTCAGGTCAGCCTGCATATCGTTATTCCGAATCGTAGCGAAACAATTATTGATTTACCTGATAATCTAAAAATGGCCGCCTCCGATGAGGCAATGGCGGCGGCTGAACAATTGTTCGGCTATAACGTAATGAATTTTGAATAGTTTTCCGCATATCAATGTCCGCTGATGGACAGGGAGTTAAATAATGAATCATTATCTCGACTTTGAAAAACCGATTGCCGAACTCGAAACCAAGATCGGCGAATTGCGCGAATACTCGACCGACAGTGTCGATTTTTCCGGAGATATCCAGAAACTGGAGAAAAAAGCTGAGAAACTGAAAACCGAGATTTATTCCAAGCTCAGCCGCTGGCAGCGAACCCAGTTGGCCCGGCATGCAAATCGCCCCTACACTCTCGATTACATCGAAAATATCTTCACCGACTTTTTCGAAGTACATGGTGATCGTAACTTCCGTGATGACCCGGCGCTGGTCTGTGGGTTTGCCCGGATCGATGGTAAGCCCTGTTGCGTCATCGGCCATCAAAAAGGGCGTAACACCAAGGAGAAGGTCCATCGTAACTTCGGGATGCCGAACCCGGAAGGCTATCGCAAGGCTCTGCGGGTGATGCAGATGGCTGACCAGTTCGGTCTGCCGATCTTCACATTTGTCGATACCCCAGGCGCGTTCCCGGGTATCGGAGCTGAAGAGCGTGGTCAGGCCGAGGCGATTGCCCGGAACCTGCGCGAAATGGCGATGCTCAAAGTACCAGTCATTGTCACCGTCACGGGTGAAGGCGGTTCGGGTGGTGCGCTGGCGATCGCTGTCGGCAACCGGGTCATGATGATGGAGTATTCTGTTTATGCGGTTATTTCACCGGAAGGCTGTGCCGCAATCCTCTGGAGCGATGGCGCCAAGGGACCGCAAGCAGCGGAAGCTCTGAAATTAACGGCGCAGGACGTCGACAGTTTGGGAACCGTCATTGATGATGTTATTCCTGAGCCACTTGGCGGTGCCCATCAGGATCATCAGCAGTCGGCAGCGACAGTAAAAGAGTATCTGCTCAAGCATCTGGCCGAACTTGAAGAACTGTCTGGAGAAGAACTGATCGAGCAGCGTTATCAGCGTTTCCGGGCCATGTCCAAGATTGAAGAAGCGGAATAATTTCATTCGGATGCTGTTGAGCCGTCTCTTTCATTGTCGCTACTTATTGCTCTTGACTCTGTTATTGAGCAGTTGTGGTGGCGGGCACACAACTCGGGTGATCGATACTCCGGAAACCCGGGAGCTGAAGGGCTGGGAAAAGCCTTACGAGGTTGATGGTCTGCGATATCAGCCTCTGCGTGATCACCAGGGGTTCAGCCAGCGTGGAGTCGCCAGTTGGTACGGGAGTAAATTTCACGGCCGCAAAACCAGTAATGGCGAAATATATGACATGTACGCCATGACTGCGGCGCACAAAACCCTGCCACTCGGCGTCCATGTCCGTGTCACTCATCTGCAGAATGGTCGTACAGTCACCGTACGGGTTAATGATCGAGGCCCCTTTGTTGCCGGTCGGATTATTGACCTGTCATATTCCGCTGCCAAGCAATTGGGAATTGTTGATGCCGGTACCGCTCAGGTGAAGGTGCAGGCCCTTGGGTACCGCCAAACCGATGGGGGGCAGGTCAGCTATCGGCCTCCAAGCAGTTATGATATCGGCAGTTTTTCGGTTCAGGTTGGGGCCTTTTCGGTCAGTGATAATGCCTATCGGTTGGCAACCAGATTACGCAATCAACATGGCAAGGCCGAAGTCCAGACGGCAACTGTCAATGGTCAACAAATGTATCGGGTTCGTGTCGGCGATTATCGTTCGCTGGAACGTGCAGAACGGGCAGTTGTCGATTTCTCCAGTCGTGGTTTTCCAGGGAGTTTTGTTGTCGCGTTTGATTGAGCCTGGGGCCTAGAAAGCAAAGCATAATGGAAAGCCCGCTAAGATTCTGAAATTGTTGTTAAAAAAAGTTTTGCAATCGTTTTGAAAACGAGCTCTGTCTCATTTTGAGATAGGCCAGCGTTCTGGTGATTGTTAAATTGTTCATTTGATGCTTGATTTTGTCAAAGATCATGCTAGTTTTTTATTATCTCAGATCAGGGTTGTGTTGATTTTGTACTGTTTAGACAAAAGAGAAACCGCACCGACCTTATGGCCTGAGCGGTTTTTTTAATGGGTCGCAGCACAAAACTGCACCACGGCAACTCCCGCAGGGGACAAGTAAGGAGAAAAGAAAATGGCAGAAGGTACAGTCAAGTGGTTTAATGATTCTAAGGGTTTCGGCTTCATCGAGCAAGACAATGGACCAGATGTGTTTGCTCACTTCTCAGCTATCAGTGGTGAGGGTTTCAAGTCTTTGGCCGAAGGTGACCGCGTCAGCTTTGACGTCACAGAAGGTCAAAAAGGACCTCAGGCCAGCAACATTGTTAAGCTCTAAAATCGCTTGACAGTTTTAGCGATACCGGCTCCACGGGCAACCGTGGAGCCATTTTTTTGCCCGGAGGTAGGCTAGCTTGAGCGAGTCCTATATACTATTTGGTAATTACTTCTGCGAGGCCAGAGATGAAACTCTACCAGCGTAAACAGATTCTGGATGTGATCGAAACTCTTTCCAGTCAGTACCTGCAGGGAAAGGTTCGGGCGATCAGGATGGCTTTGGTCAGCCTTTTGGCCGGTGGCCACTTACTATTGGAAGATATTCCCGGTTTGGGAAAAACCAGCTTGGCACTCGCCTTGTCTGGGATTCTTGATCTTGATTTCGGGCGTATCCAATGTACCAGTGATCTGCTGCCATCCGACATCACCGGCTTATCGATCTTTGATCGGCAGAAGAATCAGTTCCATTTTGTAAAGGGTCCGATTTTTAATAATCTGGTGCTGGTCGATGAGGTCAACCGGGCGATGCCGAAAACTCAAAGTGCCATGCTCGAAGCGATGGAAGAGCGCCGGGTCACGGTTGAGGGGGTGACTTATGAACTGCCGGAGCCTTTCCTGGTAATCGCCACTCAGAACCCAGCCGAGCAGGTCGGCACCTTCCCTTTGCCGGAATCGCAGCTTGATCGTTTTCTGATCACCACCGGGATCGGTTATCCGCCGACCGAACTGGAAAAACAGATCATCCAGAAAGGGAGTGTGCGCGAGGAATTGGAAACGATCAAGCCATTGCTGGAACGGGATAAGATCCTCGAAACGAGGCGCTACATCCGCGAAAATATCAAGCTTGGCGATAAAGTCGCTGATTATATTCATGTATTGCTCGATCGCAGCCGTTCCCATAGCCAGATTTATTCCGGTATTTCCACCCGCGGCGGCTTGAGTTTGGCGGCGGCCGCCCGGGCTGAAGCTTACCTGGAGGGGCGGGATTATGTTGTGCCGGAAGATGTGCAGCGCATCGCCGTACCGGTTGTGGCTCATCGCTTGATACTCCGGCCCGAATATCAGACCGTGCGCAAAGAAGAGGTGTTTCAATCGCTACTCGCAGAAATCCCCGTTCCTATGGTTTGAAACTGACCCGGGCCGGGGCAATATATATCGCCATGACCCTGCTGCTTGGCTTTGCCGCAGTCAACACCGGTAACAACCTGCTCTATTTGCTGGTCTCTGCACTGCTCGGATTTATGGCTGTATCCGGACTGCTCGGCCAGCAGAACCTGCAACGTATGTCGGTCAAGGTTTTCCCGGATGATGACATTTTTGCCACCCATCCGACGAAAGTCACCATCGAGCTTGAAAACCGCCGCCGCTGGTTGCCGGCATTTTTGCTGGCTGTTGAAATCGGCCAAGGAACAACCCTTTTTCCATTACTGGCTGGTGGGCAAAAACAGCGCCAGAGCCTAACTTTGCAACTGCCGGATCGTGGTTATCAGCCGCTGCCACCCCTTTGGATCCGCTCCTGCTTCCCGATCAACTTTTTTGTCCGTTCCAGGCTCCTGCACCAAGAACAGCAGCTTTTGGTCTTCCCGACACCGCTACGCGCGGATCTGCCTCTGTCGGCCGGTGAGAGTGCCCCGGTCCGGCGTAACGAATTACCGCAACCGGGGATCGATGGCGAATTGCGGAGTATTGATAATTATCGTGACTCAGATCCGCTTAAGTCGATTCACTGGAAACTTTCCGCCAGGCACGATGATTACAAGGTGAAGCGGCAGAACCGGCTCGGTGCCCCTTCAGTGATACTCAACCTTGATGATTTCAGTGGGCCACTGGAAGCGCGGCTTGGCCAGTGCACTTTTTTGATCAATCAGTTGAGCCGAGAACAACAGGCTGTCGGCTTACGTTTGGAGAATCAACAGTATCCCCCGGCGAATGGCCGGCACCAGCAGATTAAACTTCTTACTGAACTGGCGCTTTATGGTCGGCGTTGAACGAATATTAAAGATACAGGTCTACCTGTCTGCGTTGCTCGGTTTGATGCCGGTGTTGCCGTTTCTCGATCTCTGGGTGCAACTGATTCTCGGCGGCGGGTTCCTGTTGGGGGTTCTCGGAGATCGAAGCGGTCACTATCTGCTCAGTAACCGCTTGGCAACAGTCCTCTCAGTCACCTTCTTTGTGCTGTTTTGTGTTCAGGTGTCATTTGCCAACCTGGTGCCTCCACTGATTGATCTGCTTTGCCTGCTGATGGCGGTTCGTCTGGCCAGTGATAAATCTGCCCGTCACATGTTGCAACTTTTTCTGCTCGCTACCATTATTCTGGCAGCGTCATCGATGTTGACCCTCGATCTGGCCTATCTGTTTTATCTGGTGCTGATTGTTCTGCTGGTGACCAGCGGTCTGGTGCTGCTCAGTTTTTATACGGCCGATCCGCAGCTCCGTTTTGGACGTCAACAATGGTTGTTGTTGCTGAAGACGGTTATTTTGTTACCTGTCGGGTCCTTGCTGCTGATGATGGTTCTGTTTGTGCTCTTGCCGCGCACACAGACACCCCTTTGGAACTTCCTCAATCCGCAGCCGAATGCCGTCATCGGCATGACCGATCAGGTCCAGCCTGGATCAGTTGCAGAGTTGTCCGAGAGTACAGAAATTGCATTTCGGGCCGAGAGTGAACGGCTACCGGTTGATGCTCTTTACTGGCGGGGCATTGTGCTTAATCGATTGGAAGGTCGAATCTGGAAACGGATGTTGAACGTTGCCGACGAAATACTGCTCCCTGATCCTGGTTCGGAAATTAATCTGGCTGTTTATTCGGGGCCGAAAGCGGATCAATATCTGGTGACCCTCGATCGGCCAATCGATGTTGTGCAGGTCCGGAATATAAAGTCTGCCGATGGGGTGGTTCGTGGCCGTTTCAGAGATTCTCGAAAGCTAAGTTATGAGGTGCGCGCCCAATTGGCAGCCCGCAGCCAGCAGACAGGGGATGTTGCAGAGTACTTAAGGTTGCCTGAACATCTCTCAGATCGTTTACGCAAGGTTGGAAACAATATCAAGCAGGGAAAGGATTATCCGGCCAAACTTGCTCTGCTGGAAGGTTTTTTTCTCCAACAGCAACTGAGCTATGCAACGACTAAATTGCCGAAAACCGAGTCACCGGTCGACACTTTCCTGTTTGATAGTCGGCGTGGCTATTGTGAATACTTTGCCTCCTCTTTTGCCATCCTGCTACGGCTTGCGGGAGTTCCGACTCGATTGGTTGGCGGCTATCTGGGTGGCGATTATAATCAAATCGGCGGTTATTACCTGGTCGGCGAAGATGCCGCTCACGTTTGGGTTGAAGCACTCGATGATCAGGGTGTCTGGCAGCGTATCGATCCGAGCCAATTGGCAGTAAATGCCGAGCAGGCTTTTTCGGCCTCCTCAACGCAAGTCTCGACAACCTTCCGGGAGTTGGCCGACGCGCTACTGCATAACTGGAGCCGCCTGGTTTTAAATTATGACTTGAGCCATCAATTCAGACTGCTGCGGCAGGTTGCACATCAGGTTCGCGAGCTGAAAGATTTTGAAAGCCGTTCCCTGGTGAAGCTCCTCTGGGTTTTGCCGCCGATGGTGCTTGTCGGACTGGCCTATTTCTGGCGGCAGCGTCAAAACAGAAGTGAAAGATTGCTCCTGCGTTATCGACGCCTGTTGGCCAAAGCCGCCGGTTTGGAATCTCTGCCTGTTGCTGTCGGTCTTTTTGAGCTGGCTAAGTGTACCGGGGAACCATTATGTTTAGAGTTCGCAGATATTTATGGTGGTGCTGTCTATCGAGATAAAGCTTTGGATGAAGAGGAATATAGAAAGCTCAGGGGAATAATTTCGCGGATTTCAGAAAAGTTGCCAGCTATAGAGGTTGCATTGCCGACTGTGCTTGGCGATAATGACAGTCCTTAACTTTTATTGAATTGACTTCGGGAGAAAATATTATGCCTTACGTAAAAGTGAATATCACCAAGGGAGCCACCAACGAGCAGAAAGCCCAGCTGATCGAAGGGATTACCGACCTGATGGTCAAGATTCTCGATAAAAATCCGGCATCGACTCACGTGATGATCGAAGAATTTGAAACTGATAGCTGGGGGATTGCTGGCCGCTCGGTCAAGAAGTTGCGGGCCGAAGGGAAGACGGCCAACATTTCGAAAAAATAGGATCTCTGATGTCGAACCCGGGAGAATTTTTACAAGCCTGTGCAGATGGTAAAATCTGGCTCTACTGCCCGCAATGTGGGGTAGAGAAAAACTTCAATGACGTTGAACATCTCAACTGTATCGAGAATGAAAATTACTGGGGCGCAGAGCCATGGTGGCATGATACCAGGGTCTTTAACTGTAAGGACTGTGGCATGGAGCAGTGTTCTAAAATAGAGTTTGTGCCATAGCCGTTAGAGTGGATGAGCTAGGAACAGAAAGGGGCCGGTTTTGCGGCCCCTTTCTGTTATCTTTTTTTCGTGCCCGGTTTGCTGCCGGAATTGTACTCGGCGAGAAATTCCTTTTTGAACGATGGATAATCTCCCGCTTCAATTGCCGCCCGTGCTCCGGCAACCATATTCAGGTAAAAACGCACATTGTGGATTGCCGCCAGCGTTGCCGAGAGGATCTCGTTGGCGTTATACAGGTGGTGCAGGTAGGCGCGGGTGAAGTTCTTACAGCAATAACAGTCGCAGGACGGGTCGACCGGGAAGAAATCCCGGCGGAAGTTCTTGTTGGTCAGGCGGATTTTACCCCGCCTGGTGAACAGGGTGGCACTGCGCGCATAGCGGGTCGGGATCACACAGTCGAACATGTCCATGCCGCGTTCGATCGACTCGAGAATGTCCTCCGGTAGCCCGACCCCCATCAAATAGCGGGGCTTGTTTTTCGGCATAAAGGGCTCAGTGTCGTCGACAACCTTTTTCAGCAGCTCCAGCCCTTCTCCGACACTGACGCCACCGATGGCGTATCCGGGAAAATCCATCGCCGTCATCGCCTCGGCGCACTCGCGGCGCAGATCATCATAAACGCTGCCCTGGACAATGCCGAACAGCGCCTGGTCTTCGCGACTGTGATGTTTCAGGCACTCTTCCGCCCAGCGCAGAGTCTTCTTGATCGACTTGGCGGAATAGTCGTGCGTGGCAGGGTAGGGGATACATTCATCAAAGGCCATGATGATGTCGGCGCCGAGATCATTTTCGATCTGCATCGCTTCCTTGGGGCCGAGGAAGATCTCTTCACCCGTCAGTTCATGGCGGAAATGCACGCCATCTTCACCGATCCGTTTTTTCGGCAGAGAGAAAACCTGAAAACCGCCGCTGTCGGTCAGGATCGGCTTTTCCCAGTTCATAAACTTATGCAGTCCGCCCGCTTTTTTCACCAGACCTTCGCCCGGTTTCAGGTGGAGATGATAGGTATTGGAAAGGATAATCTGCGCTTCAGTCTCTTCAACCTGCGCCGGAGTCATCGCCTTGAGCGCACCGTGAGTTCCGACCGGCATAAAGATCGGCGTTTCAATCGTCCCATGGGGTGTTTCCAGCCGGCCACGGCGAGCCCGGCTGTTGGGATCTTCTTTAAGCAGTGTGAACTGAAACATTCAGTTGTTCTCCCCTGTGGGTTACTTTAAGATGCTGAGTTCCAGCAAGGCGCTAACCTATAACAGAATCTTGCTCGCGGTGCAATCACAACGGAGCTGTCATGCCTTATCTTCCCCCGCTTCCAGAAGAGTTGCAACAGGTGGAGTATGTAAAATTGTACTTTCACCTGCAGGTCACCGATTATTTCGATTTGCCGCAGCTGGGATTGCTGCAATTGCGTCGCGAACTGTTCCAGGCGTTACGAACCCTGGAAGGCTGGAGAACGACGGAACAAACCAAGGCATTAAAGAGGTTGTTGCAACCTCCTTTATCTGATGACCCCGTGCTCAGGCGACAGACGCAAAAACCGGCCCCCGCCTTCATTCTTTTCCCCGACCCAGACCTCAAGGGTGCAATCGAGCCACAACAGCGAATTGTTTTGCCGGCCTTGTTTATCGGCCGTGGCGTCCAGAATATCGATGCCTTTATTGCTCTGCTGCAACAACTCGGGCAGCAGGGTCTTTATCATGGCAGCGGACAATTTGTCCTTGAAGGAGTCGAGTCGGAAGATGCCAGTGGCGTGCGAGCGATGCTCTGGTCGGAAGCCATGTCTGCATCAGTTTCGCCACCGGTGAGTGACCTGCATTGGTTGTTGGAGAGGCAGCTGTCGGCTGCAGATCAATTTAAGATTGAAGTGATCAGCCCTCTGCGACTGCTGCAAAAAAATAAGCCCCTGTTCAAAGCCAGCTTTGTTGAGTTGTTTCCGTTCGTGTTGCGGCGCGTCTCTTCAATTTTGTCTTCGCATGCCGAAGTCGAAGTGATCAAAAATCCCAAACCGCTTCTCGCACTGGCACAACAGGTTGTTGTCGGGGAAAACAGCATGCAGTGGCTGGACTGGCGTCGGCTGGCCGGACCAGGGCCGGGCCAGGACCTAGGCGGGCTGAGTGGCAGTCTGGACGTCTCGGGCCCCGCTTTAATGGAGCTCCTCGGGCTGCTGCAACTTGGCAGTTTATTTAATGCCGGTAAAGGCGCAACTTACGGTTCAGGCCAATACCGTCTGAGAACTTATTGTTAGAACTCAGCTTTTTTACTCTTCCCCTGTTGCTCGACTGACAGTCTTAGTTATAATTTAGACAGAGTAACCACAATTAAGGAGGCTGTTATGTCAAATGCCTGGGATGAACGTAAAAAAGCACTGGAAAACGAATATTTCCATAAGAAGGAGCAGGAAATAATCGAAAATATGAAGCATGATGCAGAAGAAACCCTTGCCAGAAGATATGCTAAAGGGCGTTGTCCCAAATGCGGAGAGATGATTGAACCGATGACTTTTCGCGATGTGCCACTCGACCGCTGCCCCGGCTGCGGTGGTGTTTGGCTCGGACCGAATGATTTGAAGATTCTGGCGGAAAAAGACCACCGCACCTGGTTCGACCGCTGGTTCCATGCCGAAAACGAAGAAACATCTGATCAGGAGGTATAAATGTTTTGGTTTATTTTACTGTTATTGCTTGCCGGAGCGGGATTCTACTTTTATCAGAAGATGATGGATATCGAGCGGGAAATTCGTGCCGAGCAGGAGGCGGGGAAAGTCTCTGCTGAGGTCGCTGCTGCCCCCGTTCCGATTCCGAAACCGGTCCAGGAGGAGGTGTCCGACAGCGAGATTGTAACCCCTGAGGTCGATAAAATGACCGCAAAAGCTGTTCCGGTAGTGGATGCGTCTTTAAGTCTTGAAGATGAAATCCTGGCCGCGATCGAGAATCTGCCCGGAGTCAAGCAGACTGAGTTGTACAGCAGCTTTGCTGATATCAGCAAAAAACAGTTGCAACAACAGCTGAAAGATCTGGCTGATAGTGGCAAGCTTAAGAGAGAAAAGAAGGGCAGCAGCTATCTGCTCTACCCAGCCTGATCAATTTCGAATGCTAATAAAAAGAGCCTGCGACATCCCTGTCACAGGCTCTTTTTGCTTGTCTACTCGATCGATTAACGCAGGTTGTAGAAAACCTCTTTGCCGCCGAAGATAGCCGTATCGTCAAGCTCATCCTCAATGCGCAGCAGCTGGTTGTACTTGCAGACCCGGTCGGTCCGACACAAAGAACCGGTTTTGATCTGGCCACAGTTGGTGGCAACTGCCAGGTCCGCGATGGTGGTGTCCTCTGTTTCTCCGGAGCGGTGCGATGCTATGGCGGTGTAGCCAGCCCGCTTGGCCATCTCGATCGCTTCCAGAGTCTCAGTCAGGGTGCCAATTTGATTAACTTTAATCAGGATTGAGTTGGCGATCCCTTTTTCGATCCCTTCTTTGAGGATCTTGGTGTTGGTAACGAACAGGTCATCGCCGACAATCTGGATCTTGTCACCCAGTTTCTCAGTCATCAACTTCCAGCCGTCCCAGTCGTTTTCCGCTAAACCGTCTTCGATGGAAATAATCGGGTAGCGGTTGACCAGGTCTTCGTAGAAAGCCACGGTTTCGGCAGCGGTCTTGATCGCCTGGGTTTCGTTGGCAAAGTTATAGTGGCCGTCTTTGTAGATTTCCGAAGCGGCGACGTCGAGGGCCAGCAGCACCTCTTCGCCCGGCTTGTAACCGGCGGCCTTGATCGCTTCCATAATCACTTCGAGAGCTTCTTCGTTGCTCTTCAGGTCGGGAGCGAAACCGCCCTCATCACCAACGGCGGTGTTGTAGCCTTTGTCCTTGAGGACTTTTTTCAGGGCGTGGAAGATTTCGGCACCCATGCGCAGTGCTTCTTTGAAGCTCTCTGCGCCGGCCGGCATAATCATGAATTCCTGGATATCGACATTGTTGTCTGCGTGCTCACCCCCGTTGATGATGTTCATCATCGGCAATGGCAGTTCTTTGGCGTTCGAGCCGCCGATATACTGATAGAGGGGGAGACCGGCATCCTCAGCGGCTGCCTTGGCGCAGGCCATCGACACGCCGAGCAGGGCATTGGCGCCGAGCTTGCTTTTAAAGTCGGTACCGTCGAGGGCCAGCAACTTTTTATCGATACCGATCTGGTCACTCGCTTCCCAGCCGATCAGTTCAGCGGCGATCACTTCGTTGACATGAGTAACGGCCTTGATAACCCCTTTGCCGAGGTAACGGCTCTTGTCACCATCGCGCAGCTCAAGCGCTTCGCGTTCCCCGGTCGAGGCGCCGCTCGGGACTGCCGCCCGGCCGATGACGCCGGTTTCAAGCGCGACTTCAACTTCGACCGTCGGATTGCCGCGGGAATCGAGAATTTCGCGGGCATAGATGTCAATTATTTCACTCATGTTCCACCCCTTGATATGTCATGGTTAACAGGTTATCGTCCTGACATGGACCCGCGTCAGAACTGGATGCGTAAAAACAGGGACTATTTATATCACAGGCCGGTATGAAGTGAAGCCGTTTTTTCCCCTTTTCCAAGAATACTCTCGACATGAACCAAGCTGAGCTGAGCATTGTGCTGCCGATTCTTAACGAATCTGCTCAATTAAGCGATTTGCTGACCGATTTACAGCGTCAGCGACAGGTCGATTTTAAGGTGCTGTTTGTCGATGGCGGTTCAGCAGACGGCTCCCCCGAGTGGTTACTAAACAATTTGGAAAAAACCGGTTTACAGGCTGCTGTCATGACCGCTCCGCGTGGGCGTGGCAGGCAGATGAACCTTGGCGCACAACAGGCCGATACCGACTGGATATTGTTTCTGCATGCAGACAGTCGTTTCGAAGATCCCTTGTCGCTGCGCAAAGGCTTGGATACCTTGCAGCAGACCGGCAGTCAAAAACTTGCCGGGCACTATGCTTTAAAATTCAGGCGGGCGGAGCAGTCCCCTTCGGTTGGTTACTACTATTATGAATGGAAGGCGAGGCTTGGCCGGCCGGAAACGATTCACGGCGATCAAGGGTTTCTGTTGCGGTGCGATTTTTTTCAGCAACTCGGGGGCTTTCGGGAAGATTTAATGGTTATGGAGGATACCGACTTCGCTGAGCGCCTCCGGAATGCTGGCCAATGGAAACTGCTCCCGGCAGAAATCAGCACTTCGGCACGCCGCTTCGAGACAGAAGGTCTCTGGCAACGGCAATTGCTCGGTGCTTTGATCATGTGTTTTCGCAGCATCGGCTGGCAGCAGTTTTTTGTTGCTGCTCCTGAGCTCTATCGCCAGCAAGCGGAAACCGACAGGTTACAGATCCGGCCTTTCTTTCACTTGATTCGTAGCCTGATGTTCAGAATGGGGCGCAGGCCTGCCTGGAGAATCTGGTGGCTAAGTGGTTGTTATGTTCAGCGTCATGCCTGGCAGCTGACTTTTGCGCTCGATGCCCGTGGAGCATTTCGCCAGGGCGTCCCGGTCGGTCAGGGTCAGATGGCTCTTACACGTCTATTCGAACCGCTTTACGATCTGCTTACCAGCCATCTTCCGGGCCGGATTGCTGCAACCATTCTGCTGCGCCTCTGGTTTGAACTGACCGATATCTGGCTGAAATGGAAAGAACGGGCTGCTTGAGCAAGTCAACTTGTTTCAGTTTGCCAACTGTGATAAACAAAGCATTCTTGATAATACCTGTTAAACAATATTAAAGGAGATAGTTCAGGTGAACGATTTCAAAGTAAAGGATCTTGCCCTGGCCGAATGGGGCCGTAAAGAGATTATTCTGGCCCAGGAAGAGATGCCGGGCTTGATGGCATTACGTGAAGAGTATGCTGGTCAAAAGCCGCTCGAGGGGGCACGGATTTCCGGCTCGCTGCACATGACCATCCAGACGGCCGTATTGATCGAAACCCTGGTCGATCTGGGTGCCAAGGTTCGCTGGTGTTCCTGTAATATCTTTTCAACCCAGGATCACGCGGCCGCTGCCATCGCCGTTGGCCCGGAGGGTTCTGTCGACACTCCGCAAGGGATCCCGGTTTACGCCTGGAAGGGGGAAAGCCTCGAAGAATACTGGTGGTGCACCGAACAGGCCCTGAGCTGGCCCGACGGGGACCTGCCGAATATGATTCTCGACGATGGTGGCGATGCGACCATGTTTGTCCTCAAGGGCAACGAGTGGTCAAAGGATGCGGTGCCGAACGTCAGCGAGGATGACCCAGAGGATTGGCGAGAGTTGGTCAATCAATTGGAAAAATCGATTGTTGCCGACGCGCAAAAGTGGATCAAGACAGCCGCCTCGATCAAAGGCGTCACCGAGGAGACCACCACCGGCGTGCACCGTCTTTATCAGATGGAAGAAGAGGGCAGCCTGTTGTTTCCGGCAATGAACGTCAACGATGCGGTCACCAAGAGCAAGTTTGACAACGTCTACGGCTGCCGTCATTCATTGGTTGATGGCATCATGCGTGCCACCGACGTGATGATCTCCGGCAAGGTCGCTGTGGTCTGCGGATACGGCGATGTCGGCAAGGGCTGTTGTCAGTCGCTGCGTGGTCAAGGGGCCCGGGTGATCGTCACCGAGATCGATCCGATCTGTGCCCTGCAGGCGTTAATGGAAGGTTACGAAGTCAAGCGGGTCGAAGATGTTCTCGATTACGCCGATATCTACATCACCACCACCGGCAACAAGGATGTCATCACCCTGGAACAGATGCGCCAGATGAAGAACAACGCGATCGTCGGCAATATCGGTCATTTCGACAATGAAATCGAGATGGCGGCGATTGAAAAGGACGCTACTGTCAAGCGGCAGAACATCAAGCCGCAGGTCGACCGCTGGGAATTTGAGGATGGTCATGGTGTGATCGTACTCGCCGAAGGTCGTCTGCTCAACCTCGGCTGCGCGACCGGACATCCGAGCTTTGTCATGTCGAACTCTTTCACCAATCAGGTGATGGCACAGATTGAACTGTTCCAGAATGCTGAAACGTATGAAAACAAGGTTTACGTACTGCCGAAGCAGCTGGATGAGAAGGTCGCCCGTTTGCACCTCGATAAGCTGGGTGCGAAGCTGACGGTCCTGACCGAAGATCAGTCGAAGTATCTTGGTATTCCGGTCGGTGGACCTTATAAGCCAGACACCTATCGTTATTAAAAAGCTTTAGATTAAATAATATGTATTCAAAGGCCCGGTCAGCACAAACTGACCGGGCCTTTTTTTGCATTACTCTTTGACACTCAGTAGCATCCAAACCCCTAACATCAGGAAGAGAATATTGCTTGTCCAGGCCGCAAGAACAGGCGGCAAGGCGCCGGAATAACCGAAGGCGGTGATCAAAGATTGCAGGATGAAGTAGGTGACGCCAATCCCCAGGCTCAAGCCGATGCCCAGGGCGATATTGCTGTTGCGGCCACGCTGCAGAGCGAAGGGCACACCCAGAAAGGCCATAATCAAACAGGTGAAAGGCGCCGCCAGGCGATTGTGCATGTCGACCCGCTGGCGGGTTGCGTCAAAGCCTTCCTGTTCAAGTTTGTGAACCATGCGCGATAGTTGCCAGTAGTTCAGTTCATCGTTGCGCTTTTCGGTGTGCGCGAAATCCTCCGGACTGCGTCCGGTATCCAGGGTGACGTTAAATTGTTTATCGCTGCGCAGCAGGTCTCCGCTCCGAGGGTCGAATGTCCGAACCGTCTGTTCGCTTGCGACCCAGAGGCCATCAAGATAGCGGAGCCGTGGGATTTCCAGGCGCTGTTGAATTCTGGAGTTGTCGTCAATTTCAAAAATTGTCACCCCGTGTAATTCCTGTTTAGCCCAATCAGCCAAAATGACATTAACGATCCGTCCAGCATCCCGATACCAGATCTCATCGCGGCTCATGGTCAGCTGTTGTTTTCCCTGGAGTTTGACTTCCAGCAGGTCATTGAGAGCTTTGGCGTTGAGCGGAACTATGAATTCGTTGAGGCTGAGCAGCAACAGCGAGAGTCCGAGTGCCAGCAGCATGAACGGTCGGACTATTTTCCAGAGACTGACCCCGCACGCGCGCATTGCTGTGACTTCATTCGTGCGTCCGAGGGTACCGAGGGTGAGCACGACTGTCATCAGGATTGCCAGTGGCAAAATCTGCACAAATATAAAGGGAATGCTATTAAGCAGGTAGCTGAGATAGTCTGCTGCGGAAGCTTTATGGTCGATGAAATCGCTGATCTTTTCAAAGAAATCGATCAGCAGGTAAATACTGATAAATGCTCCGACACTCAATAACAGAATGCGCGAGAAATGTTGCAGCAGGAAACGGTTGAGTATGGTCATGACCGTTTCCCTTTCGACACCCGGAAGTTTTTAACCTTGATGATAAGTTGTGCCGGCCAGCTGAGAAAGGGCATAGGTTTTTCAATCGCGGTGCGATGCAGAAAATAGCCGCCACCGAGGAGAAAGCAGCAGTTTGGCAGCCACAGGGCAATAGCTGGCGGAATCACGCCTTTTCCTGCCAAGGTACGAGCGAGGCTGAGCAGCAGGTAGTAGGTTAGTGAGATGGCCAGTGCCAATGAGAAACCAGCGCCCTTGCCGGAACGATTTGACTGTAGACCCAAGGGGACACCGACCAGAGCGAATACAAACGGCGCAAAGGCAATGGCGAGTCTTTTGTGTTTAGCCGTCAGGAAGCGATACTTGGCCCGTTCGTTGGTCGTTTCCGCAGCGGCCTGATCCAGCTCAGACCAGGAAAGCTCACCGCGGGAACGATGGCGCTGCTCGTCAGAAGCCAGCTGCTTATTGATGTCAAGGTTGATATCATAGTTGCTGAAACCGATAATCTGGTAGGTCGCTTTCTTTTCAGTGGTCGGCCGTCGATGAATGCTGCCATTGCTCAGTCTCAAGGTTAGGCTGAAGTTGTCGGAATCGGGGATAAAACGGCCCTGCTTGGCAATAATGGTCGCCGGAGTTTCACCTTCCCGCTCGTCAGAAATGAAAACACCCTGCATGATACCTTGGCGATCGTCCATGCCGCGGGCATAGAGAACCAGTCCGTCAAAATCGTCATTGAAAATTCCCGGCCGGATACCGATACTGGCGCGGCTGGAGGCGATCTGAAATATTTTGCTGCGAAAGGCAGTTTTGGCCTTCGGTTCAATAATGATTGTCAGTCCGGCGGTCAGCAGGGAAATACAGACGGCCATCACCAAGACCGGTTTGAGCAACGAATAAAGGCTGACCCCTGACGCCTTAAGGGCTATAAATTCACTGTCGGCCGAGAGTCGCCCAAAAGCGAGCAGAATGCCGAGCAAAAATGAGAGGGGGACGGTAATGCTGAAAAAGGTCGGCAGCAGAAAACAGAATAGCTGTAAAATTTCTAGCGCCGGAACACCTTTGCTGACAACCAGTTCTATGAACTTGGGAATTCGTCCCATCAGCAGGACAAAGGTGAAAATCAACATGCTTAAAAGCACCGGTATGCTGACTTCTTTGAAGATATAACGGTGGATGCGTAAAATAGACATGGAAGCGCATGTTAGTACAGCGGCATGCGTCTGTAAATACAGTAAACAGCACCTGCCGGTGGAAAATTAGCGGCTCTGCTAGAACAATTTGGCCGACAATAATTTATAAAATTTCACTTGCTTGGTCTGCAGTTGAATGTTATAGACGTGCAGTTATTCATTACACACGCTTCAGGATCTGTTCAGGGTGGTTCTCGATTCACACTTGAGGCCTGGCAGAAAAGACTGGAGCGGAGGATTTAAACCAGAATTAGGAGTAAAGAAAATGGCACAAATCACCATGAAGCAACTGCTCGAAGCCGGCGTTCATTTCGGTCATCAGACCAAGCGCTGGAACCCGAAGATGAAGCCTTATATTTTCGGCGCCCGCAACGGTATTTACATTGTTGACCTGCAAAAGACCGTGCGTTATTTCAAAACCGCCTACCAGTTCATCCAGGACACTGTCGCCAGCGGCGAAAAGGTACTGTTTGTCGGTACCAAGAAGCAAGCTCAGGATGCTATCGTTGAAGAGTCACTGCGCGCTGAGCAGTTCTACGTCAACAACCGCTGGCTCGGTGGTATGCTGACCAACTTTGCTACTATCAAGCAGAGTATCGACCGTCTGAAAAAGATCGAAGCGATGGTTGCTGACGGAACTATCGAGCAATACACCAAGAAAGAAGCTCTGCAGCTTGAGCGAGAGCGTGAAAAGCTCGAGAAGAACCTTGGTGGCATCAAGAATATGGCTAAGCTGCCCGCAGCTGTGTTCATCATTGATCCGAAGAAAGAAGCGATTGCAGTCCTGGAAGCCAAAAAGCTCGGGATTCCAGTCGTTGCTGTCGTCGATACCAACTGTGACCCGGATAATATCGATTACATCATCCCGGGTAATGATGATGCGATCCGCGCGATCCGCCTGTTTGCCAGCAAAATGGCCGAAGCCTGTATTGAAGGTGGCCAGCGCCGCAAAGATCAAAAACAAACTGAAGCAGAAGGTAAGGATGAGCCGGTCATCGCGGCCGCACCTGTTAAAGTTGATAAAGCACCTGCCGCTCCGGTAGCTGAAGAGGCCGCTCCGGTAGCTGAAGAGGCCGCTCCGGTAGCTGAAGAGGCTGCTCCGGTAGCTGAAAAGGCCGCTCCGGCAGCTGAAAAGGCCGCTGAATAAAGCTCTTTTAGTTTACACATATTAATAACGCAAAGGCCGGCGGCCGGGCTTCGGTCCGGCCGTTGCTTTACGATCAATTAATACGGGCTTATGGCCTGCAAAATCTATGGAGGATAACGTGAGTATTACAGCTGCGATGGTATCAGAACAGCGCAATAAAACTGGCGCCGGCATGATGGACAGTAAAAAATCCTTGACCGAGACCGGTGCTAACATGGAGGGAGCGGTTGACTTTTTGCGTAAAAAAGGTCTTTCGGCTGCCGCTAAAAAGTCGGGCCGGATTGCTGCTGAAGGCATGGTCGTTGCCGCATCTGCAGGCACTGTAGGTGCTCTGGTCGAAGTCAATGCTGAGACCGACTTCGTTGCCAAAAATGATGCTTTCAAAGAGTTTGCTGCAGGTATCGGCCAGGTTGTACTGGAAAATGTTGCTGCCGATGTCGAAGCTCTCAAGGCACTGCCCTACCCGGAAACCGGTCGAACTGTTGCCGAGGAACTGACCCACCAGATCGCAACCATTGGCGAGAACATGGACATCCGCCGCTTCGAGCGTGTCGATGCCGGGCAGGGTGTGGTTGCCTCTTATGTCCATGGTGCTGGTAAGATCGGCGTACTGGTCGAAATGCAAACCGACTCGACGGATGAGCGCGTTGATGCACTCGGTAAGCAGATTGCCATGCACGTTGCTGCCGCAGCTCCACAGTATCTGAATCGCGACAGTGTCCCGTCCGCAGTGGTTGAGAAAGAAAAAGAGATCATGCGTGTCAAGGCCCTTGATAGCGGCAAGCCGGAAAACATCGTTGAGAAGATCATTACCGGTCAGATCAATAAGTACTTCGGCGAAGTCTGTTTGCTCGAGCAAGCATTTGTTATCGACCCTGATCAGAAGGTTGGCAAGATTGTCGAGGCCCTGGCCAAGGAGCTTGGTGCTGAAATCAAGCTGAATAGTTATGCGCGATACCAGCTTGGTGAGGGCATCGAGAAGAAAGAGGACGATTTCGCAGCAGAAGTCGCCGCCCTGAGCAAGTAATCTACCCAACCTGCAGGAGTTGACGTGGCGATCAAGTATCAACGAGTTCTTCTGAAACTGAGTGGTGAAGCCCTGGCAGGTGAGCAAGGGTATGGTATCGACCCGGAAGTCATTACCGGCATTGCGGCCGAGATCAAGGAGGTTGTTGAGCTCGGTGTGCAGGTGGCACTGGTTATCGGCGGAGGTAACATTTTCCGTGGTTTGGCCGCATCTTCTAAGGGGATGGACCGAGCCAGTGCCGACTACATGGGGATGCTGGCGACTGTCATGAATAGTCTGGCTATGCAGGATGCACTTGAAAAGCAGGGTGTGGTGACCCGGGTGCAGTCAGCGATCGAGATGCAACAGGTTGCTGAACCCTACATCCGCCGTCGGGCGGTCCGTCATTTGGAAAAAGGGCGGGTGGTTATCTTCAGTGCTGGTACCGGCAACCCATACTTTACCACTGATACTGCTGCCAGTTTACGGGCCATGGAGATTAATGCCGAAGTTATTCTCAAGGCGACTAAGGTTGATGGGGTTTACACCTCCGACCCGATGAAGAACAGTGATGCGGTCAAATTGCCGACTCTTACATATCTTGAGGTGTTGCAGAAGGGCTTGCAGGTAATGGATGCCACCGCGACATCTTTGTGTATGGATAATAATCTACCGATGATCATTTTTGATCTGACTCAAAGGGGCAATATCGAAAAAGTTGTCCAGGGCGAGCAGATACCGGACGGGCAACGACGACTCTGCTCGATGATGTTCGGGTTGATTACTATGGCGTGCCGACACCTTTAAGTCAGGTGGCGACCCTCTCGGCTCCTGAGCCGCGTCTGCTGACTGTGCAGCCGTGGGAAAAAAACCTGATTCCGGAAATTGAAAAGGCTATTTTTAAAGCCGATCTTGGCTTGACACCTTCATCCGATGGTCAGTTGATTCGGCTGCCGGTGCCGGCTTTAACCGAAGATCGGCGTAAAGAAATGGTCAAGATCATAAAGCGAATGGCTGAAGATGCGAAGATTTCAGTTCGTAATGCTCGGCGAGATGCGAATGAAACACTGAAAATGCTGGAAAAGGAAAAAGAGATTACTGAAGATGATCTCAAGCGGAGTGAAAAAGATGTCCAGCAGGTGACCGATGAATTTGTTGCGACGGTCGATTCAGTTGTCCAGAATAAGGAAGCAGAGGTCATGGAGATCTGATCTTCATGTCTGACGACTTGATAGTATAAAGGAGAATCTGATGGCTCTGAAAATTAACGAAGAATGTATCGCTTGCGGAACGTGTGTCGATACCTGTCCGCTGGGTGCCATTGTCGAGGCGGGAGAAACTTACACGATCACCGATGAGTGTACGGAATGTCGTGCCTGTATCGACAGCTGCCCGGTCGATGCAATCGTCGACTAGGATTTATAGTGAGGCTGCTAAAGGGGGTGCCGGTTAGGGACCCCCTTTTTTCATGGTAAGGCCGAGTTTCCATTCTTGCTGTTACGGTATTAATCATGCTAATTTTACGCCTTATGTTTTTAGTGAGGGGTAGGGCATAGCAAATGTCGGAACAGTCATTACAAAAGAGCAACCCACCATTGCAGCATCTGTCCATCATCATGGATGGCAATGGCCGCTGGGCGAAAAAGCAGGGTCTGCCTCGGATCGCCGGGCATCAACAAGGGGTGCAGACAGTCATCCAGGTTGTTGATGAGTGCATGAAAGTCGGTATCCGTTATCTCAGCCTGTTTGCTTTCAGTTCAGAAAACTGGGGCCGCCCCAGGCAGGAAGTTGACGCGTTAATGGCGCTGTTGCTGCAGTTTCTTGTCTCACAGCGGCAGAAAATGCTCGAAGGTGGTATTCGCTTGCAGGTTATCGGCGATCGTTCGCGCTTAAGTGAATCAGTCTGTCAGGCGTTACTCGAGGCGGAAGCGGAAACTTCAGGCGGTGAAACCCTGACACTGATTCTGGCTCTTTCCTATGGTGGTCGCGATGAAATCCTCCGCGCCGCCAAAACCCTTTCCGCACAACTCAGTAACGGCGAAGTCGATCTGCAATCTGTGGATAACAAGTATTTTTCAACGCTTCTTGATACCCGTGAAATTCCAGAGCCTGATCTGTTAATCAGAACCAGCGGGGAACAACGGATCAGCAATTTTCTGCTGTGGCAGGCCGCTTATGCCGAACTGTATTTTACCGATGTCCTCTGGCCCGATTTTGGCGCGCTGGAACTGCATGCAGCCCTCGAAGATTACCAGCGTCGTAAGCGGCGGTTTGGATTGACTGATGATCAACTTGCGCCATCTTCATCTTCCTCCTCGGCACAAGGAGAGTAACCATTAAACAGCGCATACTGACAGCTGCGATTGCTCTGCCGCTGCTGATATCCATGATCGCTTTCGCCAGTCCCTTGATCTTCTCCCTGTTTCTGGCAGCCGTTCTGTTTCTGGCGTTACTTGAATATAATCGTATGGGGCTGGCTGCCGAGCATACTGTTGAACAGTGGCTTACGGCCTTCTCCGGCGCCGCTGTTGCTCCCTTGCTTTATTATCAGCAGATAAATATATTAATTCCTTTGCTTGGTGGTACTTTCCTGCTGCTGTCCCTGCTTTTTTTACTCAGGCTGGACGATATAAAAGTCGTTCATCACCGGCTTGGATGGCTTTGTCTGGGGCTCTTCTACCTGCCATTACTATTGGGGCATGTTGTGTTGCTGCGGATGCAGCCTGCTGGCCGGGAATGGATTTCGGCAGTAATTTTGGCAAGCACAAGCTTTATCCGGCGGTCAGCCCGAATAAGAGTATCGAAGGCGGGGTCGGCGGGGTCATCGGCTCGATACTGGCGGTCATCTTGGCAGGGGTGACTTTCCTGCCCCAAGTCGGTGTAATCGACGGTGTGCTGATTGGGCTGGTCCTTGGTGTTAGCGGTCAGTTGGGTGATCTGTTCGAATCTTTACTGAAGCGTGCCTGTGGCGTTAAGGATTCAGGGAACATGATTCCCGGACATGGCGGCCTGCTCGACCGTTTGGACAGTCTGTTGTTTGCATTTCCTGTGGTTTATTATCTTGCCAGGTACGGATATGGTGGGTGAGTGAAAGCATGAAGAAGCTGGCCATACTCGGTTCTACCGGCTCTATTGGTGTGAGCACCCTGCAGATCGTTAAGGATTTTCCGCAGCGATATAGCGTCGAAGCGCTGTCTGCAGGCAATAATATCGATCTGCTGCTCAAGCAGGTAGAAACCTTCCGCCCGAAAATTGTTGCTGTCGCCACTGAGCAGGGTGCAGATAACCTTGCCATCCGCTTAAAGGGCCTGGATGTGCAGGTCGTCTGTGGGGTTGCGGGGTTAATTCAGTGTGCGACCTATCCCGATTGCGAAATGGTCGTTGCCGCCATCGTTGGTGCCGCGGGGCTAGTGCCGACCATGGCCGCGATTAAGGCAGGCAAGGATGTCGCACTGGCTAACAAGGAAACATTGGTCGCTGCCGGTTCACTGGTGATGGAAGAGGTTGCCCGGCAGGGAGTCAAGATGATTCCTGTCGATAGTGAGCATTCAGCAATTTTTCAGTCTCTGGCGGGGCAGCGCAGCGAGGATATTCGGCGCTTGATTTTGACGGCTTCCGGCGGACCTTTTCGTCAGCACGGTCTCAAGCAACTCGAAACGGTGTCTCCGGAAGACGCACTGGCTCACCCGAATTGGGATATGGGGCGTAAGATCTCGATCGACTCGGCGACCATGATGAACAAGGGGCTCGAAGTGATCGAGGCCCACTGGTTATTTCAGGTTCCGGCCGAACAGATTGCCGTTCATATCCATCCGGAAAGTATCATTCATTCGATGGTTGAATATCGAGATGGTGCAGTTATGGCGCAGTTGGGAGTTCCGGATATGAAAACACCGATTGCCTATGCGCTCTCCTGGCCACAACGTCTTCCGCTGGAGCTAGAACCGCTCAGTCTGACGGATGCTGGACCGCTGACTTTTTCTGAACCCGATTTTCAGCGCTTCCCCTGTTTGCGTCTTGCCTATGAAGCACTGGCTGCAGGGGATAGCCTGCCGGCAGTGATGAACGCGGCCAATGAAATCGCCGTAGAGGCGTTTCTGCAGAACCGGATCAGTTTTCTCGGCATCGCCCGGGTGATTGAAGCGGTTATGGAACGGGCCTGTCGGGAAAAACTGTCCTCGATCGACAAGGTTCTGCAGGCTGATTTGTGGGGCCGGAAGGAGGCCAGAAGCTTGATTCATGGAGGTTTACAATGACGACCGTAATTGCCGGTATCCTGATGCTTGGAGTACTGGTTTTTGTCCACGAGCTCGGCCATTTCTGGATTGCCAAGCTCTGTGGCGTAAAAGTCTTGAAGTTTTCCCTCGGTTTCGGGCCGAAGCTGGCGTCGAAGCAGTGGGGTGAAACCGAATACCTGATTTGTGCTATTCCCCTTGGTGGTTATGTCCAGATGCTCGGGGAGGGTGGCGGCGAACAGGGTGAGACGGCTGAACTTACAGCGGAGGAGCGGGCACGCTCTTTTGCCGACAAGCCGGTCTCAAATCGGCTGGCGATCGTTATCGCTGGACCTTTGATGAACCTGTTGTTGCCGTTTCTGATTCTGCCGATATCGTTCATGGTCGGCGTGCAGATGCCGAGCTATATCGAGCAGCAGCCCTGCATCGGTTACGTGGTTGCGGAATCGAACGCAGAAGTCGCCGGCTTTAATGTCGGTGATTGCGTTGTTTCTGTCAATCAACAGCCGGTTGCCACCTGGAACGATACCAACAGGGCTTTTGTCTCCGCTGCTGGAGATCCACTCAGTTTTCAGGTTGAACGAAACGGAAAATTGCTCCAGCTGGTCATTCCGGAGGACAACAAAAGCCTCGAGGGGATGCAGTCCCTCGGTCTGTTGCCCGATCAAGAAGCCCGGATTGGTCACTTAGTCGATAATATGCCGGCCAAGGCTGCCGGGATCCAAGCGGGCGATTTGATTCTGCAAATTGCCGAACACAAGATTTCATCCTGGTATGACCTGCGCGAGATTATTCAGACGATCGGTGGAACGCCGGTGCCTGTGTGGCTGGAGCGTAATGGCCAGACATTGGCTGTCGAGCTGACTCCAGAACAACGAGGCGGCGAAGGGGATTTCCTGATCGGGATTGCACCGCAACAGCTAACCGAGCTGAAACGTTTTGGCTTTGTCGATTCTTTCAAAGAAGGGGCAAAGCGCACTTGGGATTTGATTGAACTGACGGTAGTTTTTGTGCAGAAGCTGTTCAGCGGCAGCGTTTCGGCAAAGAATATCGGTGGCCCGATCACTGTTGTGCAGGTGGCCGGGCAGGCTGCGCAGACCGATCTTTCAGCGATCCTCTCGGTGCTGGCTTTTATTTCGATCCAGCTTGGAATTCTTAACCTGCTGCCGATCCCGATTCTCGACGGCGGTCACATTCTCTTCAATCTCATTGAATTGATTATGCGTCGCCCGGTCTCGGTCCGCGCCCGGGAGATGGCTCAGCAGGTCGGTATGGCAATGCTGCTGATGCTAATGGTGCTTGCTTTCTATAACGACATCGTCAGGCTTTGGGGTTAATGACACAACTTGATAATCCAAAAATTCTGGTCGTCGATAGCTCTTCGTTGACCGGAAGTGTTGCCATATGCTACGGGGAAACTCTGGTTGCAGAAACTCTGCTGAATGTCCGTAGCACGCACAGTGAGAAACTCCTCAAGCAGATCGATCTCCTGCTGGTGGAGGCAGGTTGGCAGCTTCAGGATCTCGATTTGCTGGCGGCAGTGAGCGGACCTGGTTCCTTTACCGGTTTACGGATCGGAATTGCGACGGTCAAGGGCTTGGCCCAGGTGCTTGGCAAGCCTGTTGTCGGTATTTCTTCGCTGCAGATGCTGGCGATGAACCTGCCTCTCTCTCCGGTTCCGATCTGTGTGTTTATGGATGCCCGGAAAAAAGAGGTTTACAGTCAACTGTTTCAATGGACACCCGAAGGGCCAGCGCCGCTCGAAGAGGGACGGGTTCTGCCTCCCCGGGAACTCCTCAGCCAAATCGATCAAGAAGTTGCCTTGGTCGGAGACGGGGTCCCTCTTTATCGCGATTTGATTCGCGAATATCTCGCTGAAAAGGCACTCATCCCGACTGCTTCGGCACATCAACCAAGAGCTTCACAGGCAGGCTTCTTGGCCTGCCGTGCTTTTGCTAATCGAGAGCTGCTTACCGCTGCAGAATTGTTGCCGTCCTATATTCGCCCGTCTGATGCGGAGTTAGGCAAAAAGAAGCAAATATGAGAGACGTTAAGGCCGGTTCGGATGTTGACATTTTTGTTTCATTTTGATTAGCTATAGACAAGTTTTTCAGCTTTAACCCTGACACGCGGAGGTCCCAATGGAAATTGATCAGAATGTGCTGCAAACCCTTCTCGACAACAACCCCCGTTTCCGCATGCTCTACGAAGAACATATCCTTTTTGAAAAACAGTTATCTGAGTACGAAAAAAAGGGATTTTTATCCCCTCAGGAAGAGCTGGAGAAAAATAAAGTTAAGAAGATGAAACTCGCTGGTAAGGATGCGATGGAAAAAATTCTTCATACTGTTAGCGCCTGATCCCGAACCGACATAGCGGGAAGAGTTTTATACAGCAAAGGGTTTAAGCATCTGCTTAAACCCTTTGCTGTATTTTAGTTTAAAGATCCTTGGTTTGACGTAGTCATATTTCGATCTGGGCAACGGCCCACTGAATAGGTGAACTGACATGAGTGAAAAGCGTAGCGATGCAATTACTAAAGGTTTTGAACGCACTCCCCACCGGGCACTGCTGAAAAGCACCGGGGTGCCGAATGAGCAGATGGATAAGCCCTTTATCGGGATTGCCTCTTCCTTTACAGACCTGATTCCCGGCCATACCGGCATGCGCGACCTGGAGCGCTTTATCGAAAAAGGTGTTCACACCGGTGGCGGATACTCTTTCATCTTCGGAATCCCCGGTGTCTGTGACGGTATCGCCATGGGGCACAAGGGAATGCATTATTCGCTGCCGACCCGCGAACTGATCGCCGATATGGTTGAATCTATCGCCGAGGCGCATCGGCTTGATGGCCTGGTGTTGTTGACCAACTGCGACAAAATCACTCCGGGTATGCTGATGGCCGCTGCTCGGCTCGATATCCCCTGTATTGTCGTCACGGCCGGTCCGTCGCAAACCGGTTCTGGTCGCGATGGGAAA
>CALZHQ010000017.1 GCA_945787295.1 uncultured Desulfuromonadales bacterium | reverse complement strand
GGTTCGCAGCAGCCGGACCCCACAATTGATATCGTATCCAACCCCGCCGGGAGAAACCACCCCATCTTCGTCATCGAACGCGGCCACCCCACCGATCGGGAAACCGTACCCCCAATGAATGTCAGGCATGGCGATCGACGGCCCGACAATGCCGGGTAAGGTGGCCACATTACGCACCTGCTCCAGAGCATTACTCTGCCGCAGATCGCCCATCATCTCGCGACTGGCGAAGACCAGACCTTCGGTACGCATTTTTCCTGTGCGGGGGATCCGCCAGCGGCAGGCATCGATCTGTTCAACTTTGATGCTCATAATGCCCTTCCTGTTTCCGGAGGTGACGGCAGAGGTCAAAGATCGACATAAACCTGGGCCTGCCAGCCGTCTGCAACCTGTTCCACTTTGATCTGATGATAAGTAACGGCCTTGATTTCCCGCTCCAGTTGATGACGCTCTGGATCAAGCGACTCTCCCGCCACCCGGGCCCGCAACTGTTGAGCGCTGATATTTTCAATCTCAAAGCTGGCAGGTAGAAATTGACGTGATTCAAGCAGATAGAGCAATTCACTCAACCAGTTCACCAGCAGTTCCTCGCGATCCTGCGCTTGTACTTCAACTAACACAATCTGCCGAGGCTGGATATCTTCGACAGAAGTCACAATCTGGCGCAGCCCCAGCGCCGCCTGTTGAAAAAGGGCGGCCAAGGTCTCCCCTGCCGCCGCAATTCCCATATCGGCCGTATGCTCCAGCAAGCTAAATTGGTTCATGGCTTAACCAGTGAGCTTCCCGGCTACGATTGACAGCTCCGCTTTCAAAGCATCCGCTCCCAACTGACGCGGCAAAGATCAGGGTTCCCGGCCCAGGAGATTTTCAGCTCACCCCGATGGGCGCGCTGCAAGACCCGGCCGAGGTGCTCAGCTAACTTTTCTTCGGTGGTTTCTATCACCAGCTTATCCTTATCACGGGTTACCCGGATAATCCGCTCGAGGGGATTCTTGTTATAGGCCTTGGTCTCTTCGTTTTTCAAAATATTGCGGATTTCCTTCTCATGCTTCCAAAGGTAACTGCCACGCAGGGTCACGATCCCCTCTGAATAACCGGCATCAATTTTCTGACAGGCCGGGCAGGTCACTTTGTTGATTTTCGGACTTAACTCAAGTTCACGATAGGTTTCCGAGTCGCACGTCCAGCGCTTGCGATGGAAGGCAGCATGGCACGTGGTGCAGAGTGATGGCTCTCTGGTTCCTTCATGTGACAAAAACGGATCCGAATTGGTCGCTTGACGGCCCTTTTTGTCACTGATCCCAAACTTACTGACATCTCTTTGCATAACAACCCCCTTTCCCCTAAAAGCTCTGCGGCTTGCTATCATTATAACATTGCTGCCACCTTTCACACCCTGAAGCTGTCAAAAAAAAGACGCCAATATAAGCACTTACCATTCTCCAGCGGACACAACCAACAGACAACAAAAAACCGTCAGAACGAAGATCAGAATCGCTCTGACGGCTTAATTATTGAAGTTTATTGCTGCGGTCGAAAGCAGACCGGCTACTTCACCCAGTCTTGATACAGGTCGAGATTGAAGCCGACAACAAAATCATCTTTGAGCCGGTAAGTCGGGGCGCGCAGGTTACCGCTCGGGCCCATTACATGTTTTAAAACCGCCTCTTTTTCATCGGCAACAGCAGAAAATCGCTGCACTTTTTTCCCCTTGGCAACGGCAATAGAGGTTGCCCCCTGGAGTAATTCCCAGGCCTGCTCGGCATTAATCTTTGTTTTTCGCGCATCGACAACCTCTGTTGCTGCCACCTGTTCCTTCTCAAGAAACTCTTGAGCATTTTTGCAAGACGTTCAGCCTTTACGCAGGTACGCCCAATCGATCTTCATCCTGACCTCCTATTGATTGTAGGTTTCGAAATTATTTAGAGATTAGCATATCATTTTACCGGTGACAGAAAAACTGGAGCGTTTCCGGCATCCCACCAAATATTTATTATCGGTTATAATTCTCATGAATCACTACGGAGAGCTTATGCCCCGAATACTCCTCATAATCAGCAGCTGTGTCCTATTCCTGATAGTTCTGGTTCTTGCCAACGCGCCCAACCCAGACACCATCAAGCTTGGAGGTGGGCCCGAGGGCGGGACCTTTATTATCTTTGCCAAAGGAATCGCTGCGCTACTCGAGCAGCAAGATCCCGAGCTGAAGATCGCGGTTCTCAGCTCCGGCGGTTCAGTCGCAAACCTGAAGAGCGTCGATACCGGTAAAGTCGCCATGGCCCTGGCCTATGCCGGTGACGCTTATCTTGGCAGGCAAGGAGGACTGTCAAAAGAAACCACCCGGATGACAAATGTCCGTGCTCTCGGGCGGATCTACGGCTCCACCGCACAACTCGCCGTTCTGCAGGACAGTGTCATCCAGACACCGTATGATCTGGTTTACCGGCGGGTGGCAATCGGCAGCTCCGGCTCCGGTGCCGCTCACAGTGCCGAGCGCTATTTCCGCTCAATCGGCATCTGGGATCACATCACCCCGCTCTATATCGGCTACGCTCTCGGAATGATCGAGCTCAGTTCTGGCCGGGCTGAGGCGGTCTGGCAGCTGGTCGGCGCGCCCAGTTCGTCTATCTCAGAGTTGAACCGCAAGACTCCGCTGAGGCTGATCGAGCTAAGCAGAGCTGCCCGCTCGAGCGATTTTTTCGCCGAGAATCCCTACTACACAGAAACCGAAATTCCGGCGAATACCTACCGCGGCCAGCACCGGGCGGTGGAGACCTTTCAGGATAACACCCTGTTGGTCACATATATTAATGCCGACAAGGAGCTGCTGAAAAAAACTTTGCGGCTGCTCTACAGCCCGGCAGGTATCGCGGCACTGCGCAAACGGCATCCGATTGCCAAAGACCTGGACGTCAACAAGGGCCTGCAAGGGATAATCATTCCCCTCCACCCGGTTGCCGAGGAATTCTGGCGCAAAGCCGGGCAACTCTGAGCAAACCAGCCGGCAACAGCGCATAAACGGACAGCCAAGCGTGGCTAAACTCACAATGTCAGGTAAAATCAAACAAGAGAGATTTTCACCAAGCCAGTAAGGCGTCAATACCTCACCAAACTGAGGAGTTTAAAGATGTCCAGCAAGCAGAATCCGAACCTGACGAAAGAAATCCAGCAGATTGAAAACAGCGAGTGGCGTGAATCGCTCGATTACGTCCTCCAGACCCAGGGAACGGAACGGGTCCGACAGCTGCTGCGCCTGTTGCAGGTTCGAGCCCAGGAGCAGGGGGTCAGCATCCCCTTCACCGCCAACACTCCCTATATCAACAGTATCCCCCATGACCAGCAACCGAACTTCCCCGGCAAACGGGAGCTCGAACGGCGTATAAAATCGATCATCCGCTGGAACGCCATGGCGATGGTGGTGCGTGCCAACCGGGAATCGCCGGGCATTGGCGGGCATATCTCCACCTACGCTTCGGCGGCGACTCTCTGGGAGGTCGGCTTCAACCATTTCTGGCGCGGGCGCACTGAAGACTTTCTGGGCGACATGGTTTACTTTCAAGGCCACGCGGCGCCCGGCGTCTATGCCCGGGCTTATCTCGAAGGGCGGCTGACAGAAGCCGACCTTGAACGGTTCCGTAATGAACTGCACCCGGAAGGTGGCCTCTCCTCCTACCCGCATCCGTTTTTGATGCGCAACTTCTGGGAATTCCCGACCGTCTCCATGGGCCTGACCGCGCTGACCGCCATCTACCAGGCGCGTTTCAACCATTACCTGGTCGATCGGGGCTTACGCAAATCGAGCGGCCGCAAAGTCTGGGCGATGCTCGGCGACGGCGAGATGGATGAGCCGGAATCGCTCGGCGCCATCACCCTGGCCTCCCGCGAGCAGCTCGACAACCTGATCTTTGTCGTCAATTGCAACCTGCAGCGGCTCGACGGCCCGGTGCGCGGCAACGGCAAGATCATCCAGGAGCTGGAAGCGGCCTTCCGCGGCGCCGGCTGGAACGTCATCAAGGTGATCTGGGGTGGCGACTGGGACAGATTGCTCGCCGAGGATTCCTCCGGCAAACTGATCCAGCGGATGGATGAAGTGCTCGACGGCGAAATGCAGCGCTTCACCCTCGGCCACGGTGACTACATCCGCGAGCACTTCTTCGGCAAATTCCCGGAACTGGTTGAACTTGTGGAGCATTACAGCGACGAGCAGCTCGGTTCCCTGACCCGCGGCGGCCACGATCCGGACAAGGTCTTCGCCGCCTACAAAGCTGCGGTCGAGCACAAAGGCTCGCCGACGGTGATCCTCGCCCAGACCGTCAAAGGCTACGGCCTCGGCGAAGCGGGCGAAGGCAAGAACATCACTCATTCGCAGAAGAAACTGAACGAGGAGGAACTTAAAGAGTTCCGCACCCGCTTCAACATTCCGGTCAGCGACGATGAGATCGCCGAGGCCCCCTTCTATAAGCCGGCCGAAGACAGCCCGGAAATCAAATACCTGCAGGAACGTCGTTCAGAGTTGGGCGGTTCAATCCCGAACCGCTTTGACGGCAGTCACCCGATGGCCTGCCAGACCGACGCGCTGATCCAGGAGTACCTGAGCGGCTCCGGAGACCGCGAGCTGGCCACCACTATGGCCTTTGTCCACCTGCTGGCCAAACTGCTGCGTGATCCGGAACTGGGCAAGCTGATCGTGCCGATCGTTCCGGACGAGGCACGCACCTTCGGCATGGAAGCGCTGTTCCGCCAGGCTGGCATCTACAGCCACTCCGGCCAGCTCTACGATCCGGTCGACAAGGGCAGCCTGCTGTTCTACAACGAGAAGAAGACCGGCGCGATTCTCGAGGAGGGTCTCAGTGAAGCGGGCTCGATGGCCAGCTTCATCGCCGCCGGAACCGCCCACTCCAACAACGGCGTGCAGACCATCCCCTTCTACACTTTCTATTCGATGTTCGGTTTCCAGCGAGTCGGCGACCTGATCTGGCAGGCCTGCGACAGCCGGGCCCGCGGCTTTCTGATCGGCGCCACCTCGGGGCGCACAACACTGGCCGGCGAGGGACTACAGCATCAGGACGGCCACAGCCACCTGCTGGCAATGACTCCAACCCGGGTCAAAGCATACGACCCGGCCTTCGCTTATGAACTGGCAGTGATCGTCCACGAAGGTCTGACGCGCATGTATTGTCACCAGGAGGACTGGGTTTACTACCTGACGGTGATGAACGAAACCTACCGGATGCCGGCGATGCCGAAACGGGCCGACCTTCGCGAGGGGATCATCAAGGGGATGTACAAGTACCGCGCTGGCAAGAAAGGCAAGCACAAGGCGCATCTGCTCGGCAGCGGTGCGATCCTCAACGAGGTGCTCAAAGCCCAGCAAATTCTGGAAGAGCAGTACCAGGTCAAAGCCGATGTCTGGAGCGTTACCAGCTACAAGGAGCTTTACACTGACGCGGTTGAGTGTGAACGCTGGAATCTTTTGCATCCGGAGAAGAGAACAAAGTCTCCTTACCTGAGTCGCTTGCTGGCGAAGGAAAAAGGTGTCTTCGTCGCCGCGTCCGACTACATGAAGGTGCTACCGGCAGCGGTCGCCCAGTGGTTTCCGAGCCCGCTGCACTGCCTCGGCACTGACGGTTTCGGCCGCAGCGACAGCCGTGAGAACCTGCGTGACTTCTTCGAAGTGGATGCCCGCTACATCTGCGTTGCCACCCTGCGGCAGTTGGCGCTGGCCGGAGAGGTAGAGATGAGCCTTGTTGCGGCAGCAATTGAGGAACTCGGCATCAATCCGGACAAACTGAATCCACACATCGAATAAAGGACTGTTATGAAACATGAAATCACTGTTCCCGAAGTTTCTGAGGGCGTGACCGCCGGGACCGTTATCTCACTGTCCGTCGCGGTTGGCGATCAGGTGGAGGAAGACCAGACCCTGCTGGAACTGGAGACCGACAAGGCAGTGGTCGCCATCCCCGCCCCGGTTGCCGGGAAGGTCACAGCGATCAAAGTAGCTGAAGGTGACAATGTGGCAATCGGCGCGCTGATCATGAACATCGAAGCTGCGGGTGATGCTGCCACGGAAACGGAAACGGAAACGGAAACGGAAACGGAAACGGAAACGGAAACGGAAACGGAAACGGAAACGGAAGCAGAACCAGAGCAAGAGCAAGAGACTGCCAGCGACGCTCAACCGGAAGTCGAAGCCGCCACCGAGCCTGAACCAGCGAGCGGTGAGCCTCCCGTCACAGCGCCCCTGCCGCCACCGGCTCGCCCGCAGTCGCAAGAGCAAACCCTCGACCTTACCCCGGTCCGCCGCGACGATCAGGTCGCCCCGGCGGCCCCCTCGGTGCGGCGGTTGGCGCGTGATCTGGGCGTCGACATCTACCAGGTCCAGGGCTCCGGACCCGGTGGCCGGATCAGTGCCGAGGACGTCCGTCTGTTCGTCCGCGACACCATGCAACGGCTGACCGGCAACACAGCGGCGCTCGCGGTCGGTGAATTCACCGGCCTGCACGCCCAGCGGCCGTTGCCCGACTTCAGCAAGTGGGGCGAGATCAGCAGCGAACCACTATCGAAGGTCCGCGAGCTGACCGCCGATGCGATGGGCTACGCCTGGTCGACCATCCCTATGGTCACCCAGTATGACAAGGCAGAGATCGGAGAGCTCGAGGAGTTTCGCAAGGAGTACAATTATCGCGTGCCCGGCGAAGCCAAGCTGACCATGACTGCGATTCTGGTCAAGGTCAGCGCTGCGGCACTGAAAAACTTCCCGCAGTTCAACAGCAGCCTCGACCTGGCGGGCAAACAGCTGATCCTCAAACATTATCAGCATATCGGCGTCGCCGTCGATACGCCGAACGGCCTGCTGGTGCCGGTCATCAAGGATGCCGGGGATAAGGGGATTGAGGAACTGGCGGTCGAGTTGAACGACTTGGCGGAGCGGACCCGGGAGCGGAAAATCACCCCGGCGGAGATGGAAGGCGGCTGCTTCATCATCAGCAACCTCGGCGGCATCGGCGGCGATGCCTTTACGCCGATCGTCTATGCACCACAGGTGGCGATCCTCGGTGTTTCACGGGCCGCGATGCAGCCGGTCTGGAACAGCCGGGAGTTCGAACCCCGGCTGATGCTGCCGTTGTCTCTCAGCTACGATCACCGGGTGATCGACGGAGCGGACGGAGCGCGCTTTTTGCGTTGGATTTGTCAGGCGCTGGAACAGCCGCTGCATTTGGTTATGAAGGGATAATGCTATGAGCCAACAACAAACCCAGCTGGTGATCCTCGGCGCCGGCCCCGGAGGCTATGCCGCCGCCTTTAAAGCGGCTGAACTTGGCCTGTCCGTCACCCTGATCGATCCCGAGGCTGCGCCCGGCGGGGTCTGCCTGCACCGCGGCTGTATCCCATCCAAAGCGTTACTGCATGTCGCCAAACTGGTGACTGAAGCGGAAGAGAGCAAAGCGATCGGTGTGACCTTCAACAAACCGAAGATCGCTATCGACCAGGTCCGCAACTGGAAAAACGACGTCATCGAAAAACTGACCGGCGGCCTCGCGATGAAGTCGGAGAAGTTGAAAATCACCTACCTGCGCGGACTGGCCCGCTTCAGCGACAACCACAGCTTAAGCGTACAGACCAACGAGGGCAAAGAGTTGCAACTGGGCTTCGAGCAGGCGATCCTCGCCACCGGTTCGCGACCGATCCTGCTGCCGGGAATCGAGACCACCAGCGAAAGGATCATCGATTCAACCGGCGCCCTGGAGCTGGCCGAGGTGCCGAATAGGCTGCTGGTGGTCGGCGGCGGCTACATCGGCCTGGAGCTCGGCTCGGCCTACGCCGCCATGGGCAGCAAGGTCTCGGTGGTTGAGATGACCAACGGCCTGCTGCCCGGCTGCGACCGCGACCTGGTCTCGGTGCTCAAACGCCGGCTCGATAATAAGTTTGCCGAGATACTGCTCAGCACCAAAGTTCTGGAACTCAAACAGCAGAAAAATGGCGTGCAGGTGACACTCGAGGACAAAAAGGGCGAACAGAGCAATAAACGTTTCGACAAAGTACTGATCGCCATCGGTCGCCGGCCGAACTGCGAGAATCTCGGACTTGAGAACACCGCAATCAAACCGAGCGAAAAAGGTTTTATCAGGGTCGACGGCCAGCAGCGTACTGCCGAACCACACATCTTCGCCATCGGCGACATCGCCGGTGAACCGATGCTGGCCCACAAAGCCTACGCTGAAGCGAACGTCGCGGCCGCAGTTGCCGCCGGTCAGAAAGCGGTCTTCGAGCCGCGGGCAATTCCTGCGGTGGTCTTTACCGATCCCGAGGTGGCCTGGTGCGGGTTAACAGAAACAGAAGCCAGAGAGCAGAAGCTCACAGTGAAAACCGCCAAACTGCCCTGGCGTGGGAATGGCCGCACCCTGACCCTGGGGCGGGATGACGGCATGACCAAATTGATTGTCGATAAAGGAACGGATCGCCTGCTCGGTGCCGCTGTCGTCGGGCCGGGGGCCGGAGAATTGATTGCCGAGGCTGTTGTTGCCCTGGAGATGGCAGCACTCAGCGAAGACCTGCGCAAATCGATCCATCCCCATCCAACCTTGTCAGAAACCCTCTTCGAAGCAGCAGAGATGCTTTTCAATAAATAACGAGCCTTGAACTGATTTAAAAAAAGCGAAAAAAAGAGCCCGGCGTTCCAATGGGATGCCGGGCTCTTTGATTTTTCAACAAGCAAGTAGCCTAGTCTATTTCGACCAGTTCCAGGTCAAAATTGAGATCCTTACCAGCCATCGGGTGGTTAGCATCCATCACAATCCCGTCTTCACTCACTTCCTTGACAACCAGTAACATCGGCTGTCCATCAGGAGTCTGGGCCTGGAACTGCTGCCCGACTTGCGGGGTGACACCTTCTTCAAACTGGCTGTGGTCGGTGGTGAATACCATTTCCGGATTATAAGCGCCGTAGGCATCAGCCTCTGGAATCCGCACTTTTTTCGACTCACCAACTTCCATACCCTGAATAGCCTGATCAAAACCAGGAATCACCTGCCCTGCCCCTATTTCAAACTCAAGCGGTTGAGCCTCACGAGAAGAATCGAACACCTCACCATCATCCAAGGTTCCGGTGTAATGAACTTTAACTTTGTTCCCTGCTTCTGCAGCCATAATTTCTCCTAAACTAAGATGAAAAAAAGAACGGACAGTATGCTTTGACCATCCACGAATTCTGTTCACCCCAGAAGACTTGCATTGCTGGCTGACAAAATCAACCCCCCGATAAAGAAAATAATTAAAAATAGAACTGATAGAAATCATTCCACAAAACAACACCAAATCTAAAAACATTTATCATAACTAAACATCCATCGATCGAGTGGCCCTGTTTTTGTTTTGCTATTTACTACAGACGACTAGAGTCCTGTTTGGTTAGTCCGTTGTGACAATGTCGAGCAATTTTTGTTGCTGCCAAGGCGCGAAAATGCAGGTCTAGCCAAAGCTAAGCCGAATTTGAGCAACGCGGGCAGCGGCAAAAAGGGCTGAAATTGGTCAATGGAATTAACCACACGGGACACTAGGCAGGCGAAAAGTCCTGGAAAGGCTATTGAGCCCGCTTCCTATCAATCGCATTGGTATGCAAAGACAACCAGCGGAATGAACGTCGGCTCCGTCGCGAAAAACTGACCTCACAAGTTTCATGACGAAAAAAATCGTATGCTGCATCCTTTATTGCTCGATACATATTCTTCATTACCGAACCTTTCTCGCTACCCAAACACCTTTTATTTATCCCCAGTTGTTCATACCACTAAAGAGCAAAGCGCATGCCAAACAAGAACACAGAATTAATCCTGTAACACCAGACAGTTAACAACAATCAATAATCACAGAACCTATTACTGACCAATCTCCTCGTCATTTGACCGACTTAATTTTGGTCAAATGACGGTCTGCCGATATCCCCTTTCTGCAACTCTTTGATTAGCCAGCCAAAACCCCAGTTCATTAACTTAAGCTTTTTACTGCAGTAAGGATAACTTTCACCAGGCATAACAAAATAACTATATTTCGTAGCTTTACACTCACCCGCCCGCACAAAGCTAACTGAGTTACAAAGGCCTGACAGCAATTGACAGCCGCACACGACAAATGCTAATTAAATATCACAGCTACAGAGTCAGGAACTCTTCATTAACTGCGTTCAGATGGATATCTAGTCAATAATCAGGCACTTTCCGATTGACGAAAGACCTGACCCTACCGAGAAATCAAGAACTCAACAGAGCTTCGAAATGAGAGGGGGAACCATGAAAGCACTCGGGATAATTTTCGCCGCTTTTATTCTTCAGGTCGCCATACTGCCATTGCTTGGCATTGCTGAAGGCAAGACAAATGGGTGCTAAGACCAATGATCTTTGGGACGGTCACAGAGTCAGGCTCCTCAGACACCACCTCGGTCTGTCGCAAATGCAGCTTGCGGAAAGCATTTCAGTTTCGAGCAGCTACCTGTCGATGGTTGAAAACGGCATAAGAAAACCTTCAGAGCACTTGCTACGCTTGCTCTGTCTGACCTATGGAGTCAGCAAATCCTGGCTGGAAAAAGGCCAGGGGGAGATGCTGCTGGCGTTTGCCAAGCCAGCCAAACCAGAAAACCGGGAAGAACAGACCCACTACAACCGAGAACGCCTGAAAGAAGTCATTCATCTAATTTGCAACGCAACCAGCAAAGCAGAGAAGCCGCTTCTTTCTGAAGGTCAGATCGATTTAATTCTCGATTTTTATGAAAAGTCGGAAAAAGCCAATCTGGGGGCTGCCAGTAATTATCAAAATTTCTTCGGTGAAATGTTTTAGTGACAATACATAATGCCCCCTTACCTCAACAGGGGCTTACAAATAGCTTATTAAGCCGGCAAGCGACCGGCCTCAACCTTCAGCCTTTGCTGATTGCTGGCCATATGCGCGGCCCGAATCGGCTCCGGCAAACGGTATTTACCGAGGCATGAAAAGGTCAGTTTTGTCGCCGTCGCAACTGACACATGATGTCCCGGGGAAACATAAAGCGGCTTGACGCGCTCACGGCTCCGCAAAACGCAGCCAATCTCAGCGCCTGACGTATCCAGCAAAGCGACCTGCTCCCCCCTGGCCTCACCGACTTCGGCATGTTCCCCTAAGAGCCTGCTTTTGGCACAACCGATGGTCGGCAAATCGAGCCAGAGCCCGAGGTGGCTGGCCAGCCCCAGGCCACGCGGATGGGCTATTCCCTGCCCGTCGACCAGCAGCAGGTCGGGAGTTTGCGGCAAGTTTTCCAAGGCCCGCAGAATCACTGGCAGCTCACGAAACGAGAGCAGCCCAGGGAGATAAGGAAAATCGACTACCATTGATGCGCTTGCCGTTGCAAGGGGTTGCAGGTCGGGAAAGCTGAGCAGGACCACAGCGGCATGAAACTGCCGCGAATGCCAGCGGCATGACACATCAACCCCGGCGACCGTGACGATAGTCGCGGGCAGACGATCTTCAATGCTCACCTGTGTTGCCAGGTCGCGTTGCAGTTGAACCGCGATACCTGGATCCAGTGTCCACTCATGCAAAGGTTGAATCTTCATCCACTCGCAGCTCCTGGAAATTCTGTCCTGCTTCGCTATAGTTTGCGCTAAGGACAACAAAAGGAGTTTAGCATGACAGCTGAAATTGAAATTCTACAAGGAGATATCACCAAGCTCAAAGTCTCGGCAATCGTCAATGCCGCGAACACGAAACTGCTTGGTGGTGGCGGGGTTGACGGGGCGATCCACCGGGCAGCAGGACCCAAACTGCTGGAGGAATGTCGTAATTTACATGGCTGCCCAACCGGCCAAGCAAAAATGACCGCCGGCTATATGCTGCCTGCCGAGCATATAATTCACACGGTCGGCCCGGTCTGGCATGGCGGTCAGCAGGGAGAACCCGAGCTGTTGGCCAACTGCTATCGAAACAGTCTGCAGCTGGCGGCAGCGACAGGGCTGATCTCGATCGCGTTCCCGTCGATCAGCACCGGGGTCTACGGCTACCCGATCGAGCAGGCCTGCCAGATTGCGCTGGGCGAAACACTCAACTTCCTGCAGCAGCCCGGCTCATTGCAAAAGGTGATCTTCTGCTGTTTTTCAGACGCAGATACACAATGCTACCGCAAAGTGCTGACCGAGCTGCGCAGCGAAAGTGCTCAACCGGAATAACGGTTGCGATGGATCTTTTCATCCGCCAGTGAATCGCGCAAGTGACCGGCCTTCGCTTCATCCGGATAACCGATCGCGATCACCATCGGCACCTCTAGCCCTTCCGGCAGGCCGACCAGTTTGCGCACGTATTCCGATGCGTTCTTCTCCCCTTCATGGGGCCGCAGGCGCAGCTGAGCCCAGCAGCTTTTCAAGCCCAACTCCTCGGCAGCCAATTGTGCATTGATCGCCGCGATCGAGCTGTCTTCGATCCAGACATCTGACTTCTGAGGATCAGCGGCAATGACGATCGCCAACGGTGCCGTCGAGAAAAAGGAAGTGCCGTGGGCTTTGGCGGTGGCCAGTTGTTGCAGGAGTTGCGGTTCGTTAACCAGTACGAACTGGCAAGGCTGAAAATTGCGTGAGGTCGGCGAGCGGAGCAACGCTTCGCAAAGCAGTTCAACCTTTTCCGGCTCAACCGGTTGCGAAATAAATTTGCGAATGCTGCGCCGCTGTCGTAAGAGTTCAAGCATGGTAATATCCTCCCGATGTAATAACTGATGAAACCTTGCCACAGAGTCCCCGGACATTCGACAATAAAGCGGGGGCGGAATTAAATTCCTGCCCCCACGTCCTTACATACTCAATTGCGATGGTTCCAGACGAGCAGAGCTTTTCTTCTAGTCTAGAGCCTGGCGTAAATTTGTTATAAACATTCTCAAAACCGGTTACCGGCTCTCACATACCTCGACCGGTTCGCCGCCGGTCAATTGTTGCAGCTGGGCAAAAGTTATCGGCACCGCAGAATAATCGTTGCCCGCAGCCGCATAAACCTGCCCGAAACGCTGCATCGACACATCCAGCAGCACCGGCAGATCCGCAGCCAGCAGGAAGGGGCAGACCCCTCCCGGAGCATAACCGGTAAAACGCAGGACCTCGTCCGCCTGCGGAAGCTTCACCTTGCCGGAAAAACCGGCGGCTTTTTTCAACAACGAACTCTTGACTTTCATATCACCGCAGGTCACCACCGCGACCGGCTTTCCGCCGACCAAAAACAACAAGGTCTTGGCGATTTCAGCGGCAGTGCAACCGACCGCAGCGGCAGCGGTTTCACAGGTGGGGGTCGGCTGTTGATATTCCCAGACCTCGATCTGATGCGTTGCGAGGTATGTCTTGACCTCATCGATGCTCGGCATCTTCAGGCATCCTGACTGGCCAGCAACAGCTGTGCTTCCTGACGTAGCTCCGGATCGAGCCGTGGGTCATCAACCACCTTTTTCAACAGCCCCAAACCCTCCTTGGTCCAGTTTCGGGCCAGGTATGTCTGGGCCGCCCGTAACTGCCAGCGTGGATTTTGCGGGTCCTGCCGGCAAGCAGCGTTGAAGGTGTCGAGCACCTTGGCCAGATCCCGTTCCTGACGCAATAAGAATTCAGCCAGCGGAAGACTCATGCCTCCGCCGCCACAACCACCGCTGGCAGGCAGGCGCGAGAGGACGGCTTCCGCCTCCTCCAACTCCCCGGCCTGCTCCAATAGCGACGCGGTTAACTGCATGAAGTTGGGATCGCTGACGCCCACGGCCAGCGCCTGGCGGGCATGGCCAAGAGCCAGTTCCGGCTGTTGCTGCTGCAAGCGAATCACCGCCAGCTGGGCATGGCAAAAAGCCGGGTCCTGCCCCCCTTCGAGCATTTCCTGCAGATACTGCGAAGCTTTTTCTGTTTCGCCAGTCGAGATCAGCAACTGCACCAGGACTTCGGTGGCCGGGAGCAACCCGGGTTGAATCTGCAAGGCCTTTTCCAGACTTTTCCGCCCCTGCCGGTCATCGCCACTGCGTGCCTGGGCCGCTCCCAGTTCAAACCAGTAAAGCTCATCCTGCTCAGCAACCGCAACCTGCTGCCAAAGCGGCAAAGCATCTTCATCCTGGCCGGAATGGGACAACAGAAAAGCCTGCAGAAACTTATCGCTCTTTTGCCGATAGCGTTCGGCAATCTGCGGCGGATAAGAGGTACAAATCAATTCGAATTGACTGTCACGATCGGGGAATTCCAGGTCATCACTACTGAGTGGTTCCATGATCTGTGGCCCACAGCTGGAGCAGGACCCACCGCCCTGCTTTTCAGCTGCCCCCTCAACCGATGGCGTCAATGGCTCGGCGGCCGCTGCTTCTATCTCGCTACGCAGCTGATCGCTATAGACCTGCTCCAAAGCCAGCTGCAAATGCTCCGCCGCCCGCTCAAGCTCTCCGGAACGTTTGAAGCCGAGCCCCTCCTGTAAATTGAGCCGGGCCAGGCCGTCACCAGCTAAAGCCTGTAGTTGCTGGGCAGTCGCCTTTTCATCTTCAGCCAACGTCTGTTCCAACAGCTCTTCAGATATCACTCTGGCCTCAGCAAACCGTTTCTGGTCAACTGCTTTACGCAATCCCTCAAGGGAGGCTCCGCCACCGAATAACTTCTTCAGAAAACCCATTTTATATAATCCCTTAGAGTGCTTTCTAGCTTTATCAGAAGAGAGTATCAATCAGCTCGAAATCGAGCTCTGTCTCAGCCAATTGCTGGACCAGGCCGATTTTCTGAAAATCGTCAGCGCGGATCTTAGCAACGTCTTCCTTAATCACCGTATAAACTTCGGCCGAGGTTGCCGTCGAGCGCATATAGGGAATCTCAGCATCGTCGAGAACCCGCTGAACGATATCTGCCACCGGCGCCACCCCGGTGATAACCAGGCCGGCAAGTTTGGTCTTGAACTCCGGCAGATGGTAGAGGGTCGCCAACATGACCAGCACTTCGTCGCGGCTACTGGTGACGATCACCAGAGTCGACTCCAGCAGCATGTCGACCACCCGCTGGGTCGCAGCGGCTCCCAAGTGCACGTTAAGGATGATCCGGCTGCTCTGCTCCTGGTCGGCGTTCAGCTTCAGCTTCAACAGCGATGACAGGTAACGCAGGGTCGGATTGGCCAGGATCGGCGAATAGTTGAAACCACCGACCACTTTGATCCCCTGCTCACGAAAGGCCAGATCGATATAGTGCAGGGTCATCTCCCGCTTCGTGCGGAACAATTTGTTCGGCAGGATCGCCCGCACCTCGGCGCCTGCCTCGCGAAACATCGACAGGTTCAGATGGATATCATCGATGACACTGCCGACTCCGCCGCCGGCAACCATCAGCACCGGCGCATTTAGACGTTTGGCGACATGAGCGTTGCTCAAACCGACCACCGAACCGACCCCGGAGTGCCCGGCCCCTTCGATGATCAGAAAATCACATACCTTCTCCAGCTCGGCGACAGCCTGCTCGATCTGCTCCAGGTAACCACTCGCGTCGATACGACCATCGAGCACCTTGCGCGTGGTTTGCGAATGCAGCACCACCGGAGACATCAGCTTAAGGTCGTCATCCATACCGTAGACGTTAGCCATCAAAGCCGCGTCAACGTCGACATCCTGTCCTTTGTAACTGGTCAATTTCGGCCCAAAAGGCTTGATAAAACCGACCCGCTGGTACTTGCGCCGGGCCAGATGCAGCAACGAGATGCTGGTTGTGGTCTTACCGGTATTCTGGCCAGTTGAGGCAACAAATATTTTCTTGCACATGACAAGGGTCCTCAATGCAGAGAGTCAGAGCGCATCCACTTATAACAACAGCAGCGACGTTAGCATGGTCACCAGTCGGCAGCAAGGGTCAAGACCGTAAAAAGCCGCGGGAGAAGTGGCGAAAAATCGAACCGGCCAACAGGCGGCAGCTAAGAAAGGAACAGGTTTCGCTCTTTAACAAACTCTGGATGGAATTTTTCCAACAGTTCATCAATAACGATCGGGTTTGCCTCTATGGCGATGGTCCCTTTGTTGAGGGTCAAGTCGACCTGATCATCTGGAGCCGAGCGACCGATTCCGTAATGCCGACAAAAATCGCTGGCAATGCAAACGATGGCGCAAACGATAAAAACTTCCTCGTTTTCATGGCGCAGTTTCTCAAAGTCGTGATGGTGGAGAGCGACGTCGACAATAATTTTCGGATAATTCCAGTAATCGAGCAATGCCGCCCCGACCAATTCGTGGGAATAGGCGAACAGACCTCGCTCAACATCACGCAGATTGCCCTTGCCCGCCTCGACAATTCTGACCACCTCTTTATAGAGATCCTTGTCCCGGTTGACCATCATCACCTTGCCGATATGATGCTGCAAACCGGCCAGGTAGGCTTCGTTTTTGTCGATATCGGTCAGGCGCTCGGCGATCATGCGGCTGGCGACCGCGCAACCGATCGACGCTTCCCACAGCCGCCGCTCCATCACCCCGTAGGTTTTATGGGCATTGCGCAGGCTGTATTCCATAGCCAGATTCTTCAGCACATCTTCGCCGACCACGATAAGGGCCCGATCGACCGTACTCACCTGTTTCTGCTGTTCGTAAAATGCAGAGTTGGCCATCCGCATCAAGCGTGACGAAATGACCGGATCAAGAGAAACGGCGTTGGCCAGCTCCTTGATTTTCAGATCCGGCTTGCGCAACAGCTCCAGCAACTTGGTTGCAACAATCGGTGACGGCGGCAGTTCCCCCATATTCTTGATAATCGAGTTGAAATCTCTAAGGGTCCCCATGCTTCTTTCCGATTACCCGGCTGCAGCCTTTAGCTCTGCAGCGATCTGCAACAGTTCAAGACCAAAACGACGAATATCTTCTTCGCGACTCTGCCAGGAGCACATAAATCGTGCGTGCCCGGAGCCGATAAACGTATAAAAGTGCCAACCGGCTGCATGCAATGCCTCAATCAATCGCTCCGGCATCTGCACAAAAACCGCGTTCGCCTGGACCGGGTGCACCAAGCGCACCTCCGGCACCTGCAACAGTTGTTCAGCCAGCAACAGCGCACAACGATTTGCATGTGCTGCATTATTCAGCAACATGCCCTGTTCCAGCATCCCCACCCAGGGCGCGGCCAGATAACGCATCTTCGAAGCCAGCTGGCCGGCCTGCTTGCAACGATAGTCGAACTCCTCGGCTAATTGCCGATCGAAAAAAACCACCGCTTCACCGATTGCCATCCCGTTTTTCGTCCCACCGAAGGTCAAGACATCAACCCCGACCTGCCAGGTTAATTCTGCCGCCGGGACTTCAAGAGTGGCCAGGGCGTTGGCAAAACGGGCCCCGTCCATATGCAGCTTCAATTGATGGCTCTTGGCTAACTCGCCAACCGCCTGCAGCTCCGCGACAGAATAGAGCGTTCCCAACTCGGTTGCCTGGGTAATGGTCAGCACTTTCGGTTTCGGATAATGGATATCACTGCGTCGTTCAACGGTATGGGTCACTGCCTCCAGATCGATTTTACCGCCTTCACCCGGAACCAGCAAAACCTTGGTCCCATTGGAGAAGAATTCACTGGCGCCACACTCATCCGTTTCGACATGAGCCATTTCATGGCAGATGATACTGTGATAGGAACGGCACAGAGCAGCCAAAGCCAGCGAATTGGCGGCGGTGCCATTGAAAACAAAAAACACCTGGCAATCGGTTTCGAAAAATTCGCGCAGCCGGTCGCAGGCCTTGGCTGTCCAGCGATCATCGCCATAAGAATTGACGTAGCCGCTGTTGGCTTCCGCCATTGCCTGCCAGGCTTCCGGGCAGATCCCGCTGTAATTGTCACTGGCAAACATGTTCTTATCCATACCTTCGACCTCCATTAAAACAACATAACAAAGCTGCCCGCAGGCGTATAGTAAAAAACTTCGTGTCCAAGCACCTGTTTACTTAAACAAAACAAAACGCTACTGGAAACAAACTTCTATCTTGACGATTTTAGGAAGATCGGGCAGGTTATGAGATCTTCGCTATATTTTTGCTGCCTAGTGTTTTTTTCAGCTCAAAATACCGTTTAAAAGGAGCCAAGATGTCTGCCGAGAACAAGATCGGAGCCAAGCTGCGTCAACTAAGAGAAACCAAGGAAATGAGCATCGAGCAGTTGGCCGAACAGAGCCAATGCCACGCCGACCAGATCCGGCAGATCGAAGCGGGGGCGCTGGTCCCCTCACTCACCCCGTTGCTGGAACTATCCCGTGCTCTGGGCGTGCGTCTCGGAACATTAATGGATGATGATCCGGTCGAGGGTCCAGCGGTTTTTGAAAATGTTCAGGCCCCCAACGTGATCCGCTTCTCCGGCAAAGACCCGCAAGCGACCAGCAGTAACCTCGATTTCTACTCGATGGCCGCCGGCAAGAAAGACCGTCACATGGAACCCTTCATGATCGACGTCAAGCCACGTAGCGGCGACGCGGCACCGCTTTCAGGACACGAAGGTGAGGAATTCATCTATGTCATCTCCGGCGCCATCCAGATCAACTACGGCAAAACCAGATACGTACTGGACGCGGGTCAGAGCATCTACTACGACTCGGTGGTGCCTCACGATGTGCATGCCAAAGGTGACGAAACCGCGAAAATCCTGGCCGTCGTCTACGCACCCAGCTAGTCCGGAGACTGACCATGCCTTATACAGATAAAACCATCGGGGCGTTTTTCGAAGAACAGGTCAAACGCCTGCCGGATCATGAATTTGTTGTTTATCCCGACCGAGATCTGCGCTTCACCTTCAGCCAGTTCAACGAGCGGGTTGACCAGTTGGCCAAGGGTCTTTTGGCGATCGGCATCGGCAAGGGCGACAATGTCGGCATCTGGGCGACCAACGTTCCCGACTGGACCACCTTCATGTTTGCCACCGCCAAGATCGGCGCGGTCCTGGTGACCATCAACACCCACTACCGCAGCTTCGAGCTCGAGTACCTGGTCAAGCAGGCGGACCTCAAGGCTTTGGCGCTGATCGGCTATTTCCGTGATCACGACTATCTGCAGACGGTTAACGAACTGGTGCCGGAGCTCTCTTCCTGCAAGCGCGGTGAATTGAAGAGTGAGAAGTTTCCGCAGCTGCGTAACGTCATCTTCATCGGCCAGGAGAAACATCGCGGCATGTTCAACACCCGCGAACTGATGTTGCTTGGCGACCAGTACGACAATACAGAACTGGAGGCGCTCAAAAACTCACTGAGCCCGCACGATGTCATCAACATGCAGTACACCTCCGGGACCACCGGTTTTCCCAAAGGGGTGATGCTCAGCCACTACAATATTTTGAACAACGGTTACTATATCGGTGAGCGACAGAAATTCACCGAAGCCGATCGGCTCTGTCTGCCGGTGCCGCTGTTCCACTGTTTCGGCTGCGTGCTCGGGGTGATGGCGGCGCTGACCCACGGCACCACCCTGGTGCCACTGGAACTGTTCGACCCGCTGCTGGTGCTGGCGGCGGTCCAGAAAGAAAAATGCACTGCAGTCTACGGCGTGCCAACCATGTTCATCGCCGAGCTGGCTCACCCGATGTTCGACATGTTCGATTTGAGCTCCCTGCGGACCGGCATTATGGCCGGCTCTCCCTGTCCGGAAGAGACCATGCGCCAGGTGATGGAGAAGATGCACTGCACCGACATCACCATCGCCTACGGATTGACCGAGGCCTCACCGGTCATCACCCAGACCCGCACCGATGATTCAATGGCCCAGCGCACCGGCACCGTCGGCGCGGCGCTGCCGGAAATCGAAGTCAAACTGGTCGATCCGGACACCGGCAAGGAGGTTGGTGTTGGTGAGCGCGGCGAACTCTGCTGTCGTGGTTACAACGTCATGAAGGGCTATTACAACATGGAGGAGCAGACAGCTATCGCAATCGACGAAGACGGCTGGCTGCACTCCGGCGACCAGGCCGAAGTCGATGCCGACGGCTATTACAAAATCACCGGCCGGATCAAAGACATGATCATCCGCGGCGGCGAAAACATCTACCCGCGCGAAATAGAGGAATTCCTCTACACCATGGACGGGGTGCTCGATGTTCAGGTGGTCGGCATTCCCGACGAGAAGTACGGTGAAGTGGTCGGCGCTTTCATCATCCGCAAAGAAGGAGCTGACATCACCGAAGAGGACGTCATCGACTTCACCCGCACCCGCATCGCCCCCTACAAGAAACCGAAGCACGTCGTCTTTGTCGATGCCTACCCGATGACCGCCAGTGGTAAGATCCAGAAGTACAAGCTGCGTGAGATCGCCTGCGAAAGACTCGGCATCAAAAACGCCCTTTTCAGTGAAGAGAAAAAGACCGCTATGGAGAGCAACAAACCCTCAGTCACCATCCACGAACACCTGTGCAAAGCCTGCGGTCTTTGCATTATCCACTGCCCTAAGGATATCCTGGAGGCGTCCGATAAAATCAACGAGCTCGGCTACCCGACCACTGTGGTTGCCAAAGACGGTTGTATCGGCTGTGCCAACTGCTATCTGGTCTGCCCCGAACCGGGCGCGGTGACGGTGGTCAAACCGTAAAGAGGAAAACACCTTATGAGCCACCAAGACGCCAAAACAGAAAGAAAGGCTTTTTTTGCTTGGTGTCCCCGTGCCCTGGTGGTCGTTTAAAGGTTTAAAAACAACAGGAGTAACTGTTTTGAAAAAATTGGTTAAAGGAAACGAGGCGGTGGTGATCGGTGCCCTCGTTGCCGGCTGTGATGCCTACTACGGCTACCCGATCACTCCGGCGAGCGAGATCGCCCATGCCGCCAGCGAGCACTTTCTGCCGCTCGGCAAAGTCTTTGTCCAGGCCGAGTGCGAAGTCGGCGCCATCAACATGGTCTTCGGCGCGGCATCCTCCGGCCAGCGGGTCATGACCGCCAGCTCCGGCCCCGGCATCAGCTTGAAGATGGAAGGGGTCTCCTACCTGGCCGGCGCCCAGCTGCCCTGCGTTATTGTCGACGTGCAGCGGGTCGGCCCCGGGCTCGGCAACATCGGCCCGGAGCAGAGCGACTACTTCCAGGTGGTCAAAGGCGGCGGTCACGGCGACTACCGGGCCATCGTCCTGGCCCCGGCTTCGGTCGAAGAGACCTACCGGATGAGCATCGAGGCCTTCGACCTGGCTGACAGATGGCGCAGCCCGGTCTTTATATTGACCGACGCCACCCTGGGCCAGATGATGGAGCCGATCGACATCCGTGAAGTAGAAACCCATCGGTCGGAAAAGCCCTGGGCCCTCGACACTGCACCTGCCAGCAACGACAACCTGGTCACTTCCATCTATCTCGACTTTGATGACATGGAAGCGCACATCAATCGTTTGCACGACAAGTACCAGCAGATCACCGACCAAGAGGCCAAGGCGGAAATCTACGGAGCCGATGTGCCGGATATCGTGCTGACCGGCTACGGCATCACCGGTCGGATGCTGCGCAGTGCCGTCGACAAGCTCAACGAGTGTGGTATCGACGCCACCCTGATCCGCCCTCAAACGCTCTGGCCCTTCCCGAGCAAGACCTATCAGGAGATCGTCAAACCGGGTGTGCCGGTGTTGTCGGTTGAACTGAGCCGCGGCCAGTTCGTTGAAGATGTGCGCCTGGCGCTGCCGGGGCACAAAGTCAAGCATTACGGCCGGGTCGGCGGCAACCTGCCGGAACTGGGAGAACTGGTCGAGCAGGCCGAGACGTTGTTACAGGAGGCAAAAAATGACTAAAGTCTATGAAAAATCGCCGGCCTTCTTCGACACCTTCGAACGCAAGCCGAGCATGCAGAAGACCACCCACTACTGCCCCGGCTGCGGCCACGGCACCCTGAACAAGATCATCGCCGACCAGCTCGCCGAACTCGGCCTGCAGGACCAGACCATCTTCGTCGGCCCGGTCGGTTGCGGCGTCTTTATCTACTACTACTTCCACAGCGCCAGCGTCTCCGCCGCTCACGGCCGCGCTTCGGCGGTCGCCACCGGCGTCAGTCGCGCCAACCCCGACAGCGTCACCATCTCTTACCAGGGGGACGGCGACCTGGCGGCGATCGGCACCAGTAACGCCATCCACGCCGCCAACCGTGGCGAAAATATGATCGTCTTTTTCGTCAACAACAACATCTACGGCATGACCGGCGGCCAACTGGCGCCGACCACCCTGATCGACCAGACCTCGGCCACCTCGCCGGATGGCCGCACCGTACTCAATGACGGTTACCCGTTGCGGATGGCGGAGATAATGGCCGGACTGGAAGCCCCAGTTCTGTCCGCCCGGGTTGCGGTCAATACCCCACGCAACATCCGCCAAGCGGTCAAGGTGATCAAAAAAGGCCTGGAGATCCAGCGTGACAAGAAAGGCTACGCCTTCATCGAGGTGCTCTCCCAATGCCCGACCAACTGGAAGAAAGACCCGAAGGAAGCTTGTGACTGGATCGATGATGTGGTCTGCAAGCAGTACCCGCTCGGCGTCTTCAAAGACCTGACCGATGAACGCGAGGCGCAAATGCGACGCTGTGAGCGGGTCGAGTTTGCTGCCATCGCCGACCAACTCGGCCTGACCAGTGATGATGAAGATACCAGGCAGAAGATCGAAATGCTGCAGGACGAGCTGCGCTTCAAGTTCGCCGGCTTCGGTGGCCAGGGGATCCTCTCACTAGGTATGATGATGGCGCAGATGTCGATGGAACAGAATATGGAGGTCACCTGGCTACCCTCCTACGGCCCGGAGATGCGCGGTGGCGTTGCCAACTGCTCGGTGGTGGTCAGCAAGACGGCCATCGGCTCGCCTGCGGTCGAAAACCCGAACGTGCTGGTTGCGCTGAACCGACCCTCGCTCGACAAGTTCGGCCCGCTGGTGCCGGAAGACGGTCTGATTATCTATAACAGTTCGTTGATCGACCAGATCCCGGATGACCTCAAAGGCAAGGTGTTCGCCCTGCCGGCGACCGATCTGGCCTCGGATGCCGGCAACGTAAAAGCTGCCAACGTGGTGGTCCTCGGCTTTGTCGCCCAGAAAACCGGCATGTTCGAACTGGCCGCACTGGAGGCGTTCCTCGCTGAGACCTTTAAAAAGCCGGCGCTGCTGGAAACCAACCTGAAAGCGGTCAGTGCCGGATGGAAAGCCGCTGAAAACGGATAAAAAAAGCTCCAATTTGATTGAATGCGCAATATAAGCCCCTGGAATCTCCGGGGGCTTTTTCTTTGGCTCTGTTCGTGTGTAAAGTTGATTATTATCGAAACTTACTAATTGTTAAAAGCTGTCAGTACTACGGGCCGATTACTAGCATTTAAAATACCTATATTTGATAATTGACGGTGCAGATAGCATCAACCCTACCAAAACTGAACTTACTATTTGTGCAAATCGGTCGATCTGACCGGAAACTCCAGTGCAAAAGTAAATTTGCGATTTATGGTACCGAACAAACGATTCATTAATTTACTAAATTTCCTGTTACTAAATTCCCTTGCCGTAGCATGCTGGCCGTGATACCGTTACTTCATGATCGTCTCGTTCAAAGACAAAGCGACCGAAGATATCTTCAACGGCGTCTCATCCAAGGAGGCTCGCAAATCTTGTCCCAAAACGCTTTGGAAGATTGCCGCACGCAAGCTTGACCAACTTGATTCGGTAGCCACACTGGATGAGTTGAGAGTTCCACCTGGCAATCGTCTTGAAGCGTTGAGTCGTGATCGCAAAGGGCAGCACAGCATCCGTATCAACGATCAATACCGAATCTGCTTTATTTGGTCGGATGCTGGACCAGATCAGGTGGAGATAACCGATTATCACTAAGGGGTTTATTATGGTACGCATTCCAACAAACAGGCCGCCAACTCATCCCGGGGAAATGCTCCGCGAAGAGTTCCTGAGGCCGATGTCAATCAGCCAGAAAGATTTGGCCGCTGCCATCCATGTGCCTTTCCAGCGTGTCAACGAATTAATCAACCAGAAACGTGGCGTTACTCCGAGCACGGCCTTACGGCTGGCCAAGTTTTTTGGCATGAGTGCTGATTTTTGGCTCAATTTGCAAATGCGGTGGGATCTCTACAAAGCTCGCCAAGTAGAAGAAAAAGAACTTGAGTCTATTCAAGATTATCAACACCAGCAAAGAGCGTAGCAGTCACTTTGCTGTAAATCCCCTCCACCCATAAGAAGCCCTGCTCTGCCAGACTAGGTCCAGGGCTTCCTTTTGTCCTATATTTGACAATCGGTCGATCTGGCCGGAATTCCCTTTGCAAAGGTGATTTGGCGATTTTTGAAGAGACCTGAAATGTTGCTCGAATGACGTTTAGGATCTCTACAGATATGGGCCATGTAGCCGCCGCAAATCCTGCATTTACGCTCGCGATATATATAGGCGGGCCTGACCCTTGTGTGAATATCTCTTCAGGCCCGCCTTGAGAGGTGGTTATTTTTCTGTGGTGTACCCCGAAAGAGAAGCTAGCCGGTCGGGCTTGAGTAGCCCTTTAAACTTTCTTCCCCCTATGACCCATGTTGGATATGTGATGATACCATTTGTTCTGCATGCCACTGCTTGCGGTGTCCCACGACCACCGGGGGTGCATTCGACGTAAGGGAGCAGATTTGCTGATGACTCGAACAGAACCTTCTGTTCCTCGCATGCCGGTCACCAGAAAGCACCGTAAAGAACGGCATCATTCTCGGCGAGATGAGTGGCCAGTCCTTTCAGATACGGATCTTCGGGGCCGGCCGCAGGATGGAATACACCACTGTAGTGCAGATGCATTCCTCCGATGATGATCAGTGCCACCACAGCTGTTTGAGCAACCCAGGAAGTAAACTTGAAATCATTCATCCCCTCGGGTCGTTGGGCAATGACAACTCCGAAGATGATCGTCATGATTGAAAGCGAAACAAGGCAGTAGGGACAAAAAACACCAATTACGAAGTGAGATACCGAAGTGAGATAAACACTGTAACCGACTCCCACCAGAGAAATAACCCAGGCCGACTTCCAGTGCCGCTCAGGACTGCGAACCTTGAAACCGATATAGGCCAGCGCAGAGTAGGTCAAAAAACCCCAAAACGCCGTCGGCAGGGCAAGGAAGGTCCCCCAGTTACTTTGCTGAACGATATCGCATGCGCTGCCATCGGCGCAGTAGAGCGGGCCGTCCCCAAACCATACGGTCAGAGTCAGATATAGGGTCAACAACATCCCGGTCCCAGCAAGGCCAGTCAGGGGCCAGTTGGGCTGCTTCCTTTTTTTCATCACCGGCTGGCGTTTCTTTTTGCCCTGCTTTACAGGCCGATCAGGTGTCGGTATTCTATGCTGTGGAGAAGCCTTCTCCGAGGAGGGCTTCTGTCTTTTCTTCTTATTACTCAATTCTGAGCTCCTCTAGTCTTGTGATGCTCAATCAGTTCGGATACTGGAGATTCAGCTCGGCCTGGATCAGCTCATGCAATTGCCTGTAGCCGAAAGTTTGCAGCGGCTTCCCGTTGACAAAATAGCCGGGTGTTTTCTGCACATTCAACGCTTTCACGTCGGCCATATCCTGTTCGATGATTTTGGCAATCTCCGGGCTGTGCATATCTTTTCTGATCTGCGCGACATCGACCCCGGCTCTCGGCAGAAGATCCCATAGCTTTTCCGGCTGCCAGTGCCCGTGGTTGGCCCAGACACCCTGGGTTTTAAACATCAGATCCAGGGTTTCCCAGTACTTCCCCTGCTTTCCGGCGGCTTCAGCAATTTTGACGAAATTATCGGCGCCATCATGGAACGGGGCATAACGCAAGACCAGTTTGATTTTGCCGGGATTGGCATCCATGATTTTTTTGACAAAGGGGGAAAATGCAGCGCAGGTTTCGCAGGCCGGGTCCATAAACTCAACCAGGAAAACTTTGGCATCGTCGCTGCCCAGGGTTCGCGAATGATCGCGAATAAAGAGTTCTCTGTTTTCCGCAGCCATAAAACCGTATTTTTTGACCTGCTGCTCCTTGTAGTAGTTACTGCCGACCACAAAGGCAAAAGCGAGTACTACGCAGGTGATTCCGATAAGTGCGTATTTCATTTAGATGTTCTCCTCTTCAGGATGATTAATAAGGTAGCAAGAAGCGAAAATGCGAAAAACGACATCATCGGGATCGAGATGAAACCGAACAGCTCGATGTATTTTTCCGTGCAGGATACTCCTTGTGAACAAGGCTGAATGTTCTCTGGGATAATCCCTGCATAGAGCAGGGTGTGATAAAGAGCCGTCAAGCCGCCTGCAATAGTCAGCGGCAGGGCATACTTGATGACGCTCTTATCAAAAACAGGGAAAAGACCCGCGGCAAAAATGAAAATTAGAGGGAACAGGCAGATCCGCTGATACCAGCAGAGGACGCAGGGTTCATACTCCAAAACGGAGCTGAAAAAGAGGCTGATCGTTGCTGAAACTGTGACTAGCAGCCAGCAGAGGAACAGCAGCGTCCAGTTAATATCTATTGATTTGTCAGGTTGTGACATTTTTAAAGTCTCCAAAACTCTGGCGATGATTAAGATAGTGTGAGCGGGCCAGTGCCGCTAATCAATCTGGAGCTATCCCATGACCGGAATAAACCGGTAAAAAAACATGGTGATCGGCCCCAGCAGACCGAACATCAGCATGATGCCGACCGCAATGAGCATGACACCGGTGCCGATTTCAATCTTGCGCATGTGGCTCTTAAGCCGTTTGAATGCACCCAGGAACTGGTGGAACAGCAGCCCCGAGAGCAGAAAGGGAACTCCAAGACCCATCGAATAGAAGGTCAACAGAATGGTTCCTTCGCCGACCTGACCAGAGGTTGCTGCGACCATCAGAATCGACGCCAGAATCGGTCCGATACAGGGGGTCCAGCCGGCCGCAAAGGCAACGCCGATGATGAAGGTGCCGAAAAAACCGGCCGGCCTTTTGTGCAGGTGCAGCCTTTTTTCTCCAAGCAGGGCACGAAAAGAGATCAGGCCGGTCATGTGCACACCGAACAGCAGAATCAGCAACCCGCCGATCTTCGCCACCCAATCCAGTCCCTCACGCAGGAAGGCCTGGATCTGTCCGGAGGCGATCCCGGCAATCGCGCCGAGCAGGATGAAAATAGCGGAAAACCCGAAGATGAAGCAGAGGGTGTGGAGAATAACCGTCAAGCGGACCTTGGCGCCGGGATGGGCTTCATCCAACTGGTTGAAGGACAGGCCGGTAATATAGGTTAAATATGATGGGATCAGCGGTAGCACGCAGGGTGAAACGAAGGACAGAATCCCCGCAGTAAAGGCGATCCAGTAAGTTATATCGGCAGTTTGTTGCAACAATTGATTATCCTTTGGCTAAGCCCTTGAGGTAGGCGACCGTTTTCGGGCTGGACCAGTCGAGTGGTCCGATGATTTTTTCAACGACGGTTCCATCTTTTCCGACGATGAAGGATTCCGGGAATTTGTAGACGCCGTATTGTTGCTGCACGGTGACCTGGTCATCATAGAGAATGGGAAAATCGTAGGGGGTCTTCTTCAGAAAGTCAGGCACAACTGTGCGACCATTCTTTTCCGTATTGATCGCCAGCATGACAAAATCTTCCTCCGCCATAAATTTATTCAGCCTTTCCATCGAAGGCATCTCTTCTATACAGGGCGGACACCAGGTCGCCCAGAAGTTCACCATAACGATCTTGCCGCGTAATTCAGACAGGGTGAACTTGTTGCCTTTGGTGTCCTCAAGTGTGAAGTCTGGGGCCACATCGCCGGCAACCACCGCTGTCGTAGATGGCAGATTCGAATAAATGTAGGCACCTCCACCTATGACCACGAGTAAAACAATCAGAAGCAAATAACGCATGAGTTGACCTTTCTATAGGATTTAGCCGTGCCCATTCCACATGTGGTCGAGCATGGTGCGGACTTTGTCGGCTGCCTGACCAGTCGGATTGAGTTCCAGATAACGATTCCAGGCTTCATCCGCCTTCTGTTTTTCTCCCAGATCCTGGCTGTAGACGATGCCCATGTTGAACAGGGAATTCAGGTGCTGCGGGTTGAGCTGATTAGCTTTGATAAAGTTGTTGATCGCCTTGTCGAACCAGCCAACCCGGCGATACATGGTTCCCTGATCGGTTAATACGTCCGGATCGTTGCCGTCGATGTCCAACGCTTTGTCGTAGGCATCAATCGCCTTCATTGGCTGGTTGGAATCGAAGTAGCTATGTCCTAATTGAACCCAGGCATTCCGATTGCCCGGCTCTTTGGCGACCAGCTTTTTAAGGTGTTCGACATGCTGCAGAGAATCGATCGGAGAAGTCGGGGGGGCAGCCTGATTTGCGGCCGGAATTTTTTTGTTGGCGTTGGTGAAAATAATCCCACCTAACGTACCGACGACTAAAGCTATAACGATCAGTAGAATAGTTTCTTTTTTCATAGATAAATTTGCCTGTTCAATGCAGGACTTTGTTGAAAATTAGGGTGAAGGAGCCTTTGGCAGTTAGTCCCATGAGCCAAGAAATATCTGACGAACATGGTGGCCAAGTGAACTCCAAATTTGATCTGTTCTTTTATGTTTTTTACTGTGGAAGGCAGGTAGGTTTAATGCAGAAGTACAACTGTACGCAGGGCTTTTAAAGTTTGAGGTGTTGGTAAGTGAGTAGGTAGGCTCAGATTGGCAAAGCGTGTCCCTTCTACGCTTAGGTTTGGAATGTGGGGAAGATCGTCCTTATCAAAATCATTTGTAAAAACTTTATTTGGCGTGCTTGTCCGCTGTGAAGACGTGAGTGCCGAAGAATGCACTGGGGAATCAAGGCAGTCTTCCCCCTGCTCAGACGAGAATACTGCGGCCTGAGTGGTCACTATGGCTTGTAGATTGGCATCGGTGTCCGGAGGGCAATTGGTCCAACATTTGCCAATGGGGCTCGATTCCAGGTGGGAAGAGCTTTCCTCATCCAGGCACCAAAAAGAAGCATTGGCAGTACTGAAGCTAAGCAACAGATAAATCATTAAGAAAAATCGCATGATCCATTTTGTATGTAGCGAGCTAGTCAGCATAACTGTTACCTGAAAGCAGAAATTCCAAAGACGATTATTTTATTCTTATACTCGCCTTTCTAGATAAAAACGAGGGGATAAGTCTCATTTCACGACTACGCATTTGCACAGTTCGGGAGCCTCTTTTGCTCGCCCAGCGCGGCAAGTCAATAATTCACCGTGTCTGGTTTCAAGAGATATTGTGTCGAAAGGGTCGCTTATAAACAGCCGGAATTATTGATGACACATGGTACATCGTCATGCCGTTCGACTTGGATCGTCGAATGCTCAATAGCGAACTGGTCATGAAGTTGTTGCTGGATATTTGCCAGAAAATCCATAGGCAGAGCAGCGCTGCCTACGGTGAGATGAACGGTCAATGCCACCTCCGTGGTGCTGAGCGGCCAGACATGCAGATCGTGGATCTCTGAGACATGATCCAACCCGGAGAGATAGTTCCTAACGCCAGGCATGTCGATATGTTCGGGTACGGCATCAATAGCCAGGTTCAGGGAATCGAGTAATAAGGACCAGGTGCCGACGAGGATAACTGCGACAATGAGAAGGCTGACAAGCGGATCGATCAGTAGCCAGCCGGTGGTCATGATCAAGATGCCGGATATCACAACGCCCAGCGAAACTCCTGCATCGGCGGTCATGTGAAGGAATGCGCCCCTGATGTTTAAATCGTGTTTTTGACCGGCGACGAACAATAGCGCCGTTATCGTATTAATGACAACCCCAATCGCAGCGACCACGATCACGGTCATTCCTTCAACCGGCTTGGGTTGATCGAAACGTTCAATGGCTTCCCAAGTGATTCCTCCCAGGGCAATAAGCAGTACGATTGCGCTTGCCAGAGAGGCCATAATGGTACCCTTGCGGAAGCCATAGGTTCGTTTTTCTGTCGCATCCTTACGGGCCAGTGACGCAGCACCCCAAGCAAGCAGCAGACTGAAAACATCGCTCAGATTGTGTCCGGCATCGGCAATCAGAGCCAGGGAGTCGGCGACAATGCCGTAACCGGCTTCTATGGCAACGAAAGCAAGATTGAGAACTACACCGATGGCAAAGGCACGATTGTAATCATGAACATGGTGGGTGTGATCGTGGGACATTGATTCTTCAACCTTGTTAGGTTGTCCGCGCCTAAAGAAAAAATCTTTACAACATCCATAAATTATAGAGCAGATAACTCATTATCGACAGATGACCCCATAGAAATAATGGCAATTGCACGGAACGAGATGAAGATTTTAAGCAAAGCATTAGGCCGAGACTAGCTGCTGAATTGTCACTAATTCCGTTTCAAGGTGACTCTAGCGACATTTTTTTCAAAATTTAGAATTTAATGGCACTTCTCCATATCATCCGTAAGTCACTCCGTACCGTTTTCAAAAGTCCTGTCAAAATGCTTTATCACAATACCATAGGGATTATTGCAGGCTTTTCATGGCAAAATTGGTTGGAAAGCAAAATCAACTTTATACGTTAACAGTGCCTTTTTCTTCAGATCTGTAGTATTTGCGACGGCAGCCTGCCTGAGCTATAAAGCCGCGCCATTTCGACTCTTGAAAGTCCTTGAAAACGTCCGCCAATCTTTAGCCGGCTGGAGCCACTGGGACCTCCTTTATTATTCCATCTGATTTCTTGCAGGAACCCGGGAGAAGCGCTTGAGGGCTTTACTCGAACATGTTAATTATTGTGAGTCGCTCAATCCATATCGAGGAATTTTTCTATGAAGGTAACAAGCGGGTGCAAAATTATCGCTACAGGACACGCTGTTCCAGAGAAGGTCATGACCAATGCCGATCTGGAGACACTGGTTGACACCTCAGACAGCTGGATCGTCGAACGCACCGGAATCCGGGAACGCCATATTGCCGAACCTGGCACCCCGGTTTCCGAGCTTGCCGCTGAAGCAGCTCGCCAAGCCATAGCGGAGGCGGGAATTACTGCCGAGGAGATCGACCTGATCATCGTCGGCACGGTCAGTGGAGACATGAAATTACCGGCGACCGCTTGCTTTGTTCAGGACAAGATCGGCGCCAAAAATGCGGTGGCCTTCGACATCAGTGCCGCCTGTTCAGGATTTCTCTACAGCCTGCAAATTGCCACGGCGATGATGCAGAGTAACGGCTATCAGCGAGCCCTGGTCATCGGTGCCGAAGTTCTCAGCTCCATCGTTAACTGGCAAGACCGGGACACCTGCGTCCTCTTCGGCGACGGAGCGGGGGCCGCCCTGCTCGGCCCTGCTGAGGAGAGTAGTGGCTTGCTTCACAGCCGCCTCGGCAGTGACGGTCGTCAGTCCGGTCTGCTTTACAACCCAGGCGGTGGCAGTCTGCATCCGACAAATCTCGAAGCGCTCCCTCCTGAGTTCGCCACCATTCGTATGGAAGGGCGGGAGGTTTTCCGGCACGCGGTAACGACAATGACCAAGGTTCTGCAGCAACTCCTGCATGAAGCCGATATCGATATTGCGGAGATTGATCTGCTTATTCCTCACCAGGCCAATCTGCGCATCATAGAGTCGGTCGGCAAACGCTTCGGCATTGCCAAAGAGAAGGTCTATGTCAATGTGGACCGCTTCGGCAATACCTCGGCGGCGTCTATCCCTATCGCCCTCGATGAGGGGCGCAAATCGGGACGCATCGGCCCAGGGGATCTCGTGGCCATGGTCACCTTCGGAGCCGGCCTGACCTGGGCCGCGGCCATCCATCGATTCTAGCAACCAATCCGGCAAGAGTTTTCCGACCGCTGGCATTTGCCATTACTCCTCTATCGACTAGGATTTAAGCAGAGACAACTTCTGGCCGCTTTTACTTTTCACCTGCTCGCCCGACAGGAGAAGCCGCATGCAAAAATCTGCTGCGACTCTGGTTGAAGCCTTGCAGAACCCTGCCTGCTACAACCATCAGGTCGACCGGATCAAATTGGTCGAAACCCATATCTCCTGGGTTTTTCTGACCGGAAAATTCGCCTACAAACTGAAAAAGCCGGTCAACTTTGGCTTCCTCGATTTCTCCACCTTAAGCAAACGTCAGCATTTCTGTCAGGAAGAACTGCGACTTAACCGCCGCTTTGCTCCGCAGCTCTATCTTGATGTCGTCAGCATCGGCGGGAGCGCTGAAAAACCGCTCCTCGGTGGTCTGCCGGCCATCGACTACCTGGTGAAAATGAAACGTTTTTCGCGCCAGAATGAACTCGACCTGTTGCTACAGCAGGGGCAACTTTCGGCAGAGCAAATAGAGCAATTCGCTGACTATATTGCCGAGTTGCACGAGAATGCCCCTCTGGTCGATCTCCGTAGCGACTTCGGATCTCTCGCTGCAGTCAAAACACCGGTGGCGGAAAATTTCAAACAGATTCGGCCGCTGCTGCCGGAGCCTCTCCAGCATGAACTGTTAATACACCTGGAAAGCTGGAGCCTGAGAAGTTTTGAACAGCTTCGTGGCTTGATAAAAAAACGCAAGGAGCAGTATTTTATCCGTGAATGTCATGGCGATGTCCACCTGTCCAATATGGTCTGGATCAATCAGCATCCGGTGCTGTTCGACTGTATCGAATTCAACAACAACTTCCGCTGTATCGACTTGGTCAACGACTACGCCTTCCTGTTGATGGATCTGGACGACCGGAAAGCTGAAACGCTGGGCTGGTATTTCCTGAATCGCTACCTGCAGCGAACCGGCGACTATCAGGGGCTGCGGCTGCTCAATTTCTACAAGAGCTATCGGGCTCTGGTCCGCGCCAAAGTCACCTGCTTGCGGCTGAACCAGAATGGACTGAGCGCGACTGAGCGCGAATTCGACAGGGAACTGCTACAGAGCTATCTCGATCTGGCCAGCAACTACAGCCGCCCGCGAAAAACACCGCTGATTATCAGTCACGGTCACTCCGGGTCGGGGAAAACCACGTTTATAAGACAGTTGGCCCCGTTATGCGGCGCGGTCAGTATCCATTCGGACATCGAGCGGAAAAGGCTGCACGGGCTGGCTCCAACAGACAGCAGCAACTCTGCTGTTGACACCGGGCTCTATACCGCGCAAGCGACCCTGAAGACCTACAAGCATTTGCAGGAATTGGCAGAAACCATTCTCAAATCAGGCTTTCCGGTGATTGTCGATGCCACATTTCTCGAACAGCAGCAGCGCGAGCTGATGCAGCAAATGGCAATCGACCTTGAGGTCCCATTTGTTATTCTGGATTTCCCACTGCCTGAAGAAGAACTTATCCACAGGGTCGAACAACGGAGTCGACAAACAATGCAGACATCAGAAGCGACTCTTGATGTGTTAAGAAAACAGTTGGAGCAGTCGCAGCCTCTGACAGCCACGGAAAAACGAAGCACGCTTGAAGTCGCCCCGGAAAGCTCTCCGAAAGAGATCGCGGCTTTGACCGCCTTGGCCTGCTAGAGCGACACTCCTACTCCATTCTCTCCATAGCCCCCCATGCGCATCGAATAAATCAATACCAAGGATTGACTGTATCGATATTAACAATTGGACCTTAGCCCTTCCCGAAGCTATCCTAGCGCGACACTCAACAATCCCCTGGAGGCTAACAAATGAAACGCTTGCTGCTCTTACTTATATCGCTGGCGATCGCGCTACCAGCGTTTGCGTCAACCCAGACCGGTAATTATAGTTGGACATTTGATCTATCAAAACACCCGGCGGATGAAGAAGTAAAACTTTGGATTCCATATCCGGTTTCGGATACAGAGCAACTGATCAGCAATCTCAAGTGGGAAGGAAATTACGCTGCAGCGGCCGTCTACACGGAACGAACTTTCGGTGCACCAATGCTCTATGTTGAATGGTCCGAAGGAACCGAGCAGCGCCACTTAACACTGACATTCGATGCGGAACGGCAAGAGCAGGTCAAACGCGACTTTCCTCAATCCGAAGCGGCTTACGATCCACGTGATTATACCCTGTATCTTGCCCCCACAACTCTCGGCCCGGTGACCGGTGACGTCAAAAAACTTGCCGATGAAATCACCGCCGGGAAAACCGGGATACTGGAAAAAGCACACGCGATTTACGATTGGACCGTGGAAAATACTTTTAGAGACCCGGAGACCCGCGGTTGCGGTCTTGGCGATGTAACCTCCCTGTTGCGACGCCCCGGTGGAAAATGTGCCGATATAAGCTCGATATATGTTGCGCTCGCCCGGGCCGCGGGAGTGCCGACTCGAGAAATCCTCGGTATCCGCACTGGCAAAAAGTCAGCCCAGGATGTCAGCAAGTGGCAACACTGTTGGGCTGAATTTTTCCTGCCCGGCTATGGCTGGGTACCAGTCGATCCGGCCGATGTCCGTAAAGCGATGCTGAAGCAGAAACTGAAACTGGACGACCCCAAGGTTGCTGAACTGAGGGACTATTACTGGGGGCGGGTCGATCAGTACCGGATCCGTCTTAGTGAGGGTCGCGATCTGCAATTAAATCCGCCGCAACAGGGGCCGGCAATCAATTACCTGATGTACCCATTTGCCCAAGTTGGCGGCGAAACGATCGACTGGCTTGAGCCGGAAACATTCAAATACACAATCATCTGGAATCAGCAGGCGACTCAGGCAAGAGTGATAGCAGAGCAGTGAACTTATGCCTGCTTAGGGCTATCAAAAAAGCTCTTCCAGCGGAATGACCACAACACACTAGGCCCAACCTCCTACAGGTTGGGCCTTTTACATACGCTCAGTTAGCGAATAAAGTTGATTCGAATCGTACCAGGTCAGTTTCAAATAGCAGGATTTATGCGACCCCCTTATTGTAAGACAGAACAAGGGGACGAATTAATATCCATCTGCTTATGCATAGAGACATAAAAATACTGGCGAAATATAACATTCTAAAGTTTGAATATTTTTTGTTGATTTCCTGCCTTTTTAGAGTGATTATTCTTTCTTGTAGTTGGACAAGACCTTCACAGTAGGCCCTGCCCGGCAATCCGCCGACACCTGGACGTACCGCCCTCGCTGCCGACGGACATCGTTGACTCTGATCCAAAGGGGTAGCGCATGTCCCGCTCTCTGTTTGTCCCAAAGCTCTGGAGTAGTTTTCAAGAAGGCTACTCACGCCAGAAATTTCTTAACGACCTGCTGGCCGGCATTATCGTCGGTATCGTTGCTCTGCCATTGGCCATTGCCTTCGGGATCGCCTCCGGGGTGAAGCCCGAGCAGGGTATTTTCACTGCCATCGTCGCGGGATTTATTATCTCCGCACTCAGCGGCAGTCGTGTGCAGATCGGTGGCCCGACCGGGGCGTTTATCGTCATCGTTTTCGATATTATCCAGCGGTTCGGTTATGACGGCCTTGCAATTGCGACCATGATGGCCGGGGGACTGTTAATCGTTATGGGGCTGGCGCGCCTGGGAGGAGTGATAAAATTCATCCCCTATCCGGTCACGGTCGGTTTTACCAGTGGTATTGCCCTGATCATTTTCATCGGTCAAATTCGTGACCTGCTGGGTCTGTCAGTCGACCAGCTCCCAGCCAAGTTTTTTGAAAAGATCGCCATTTATGGTGAGCAACTTGGAAGCTTTTCTATACCGGCGGCCCTGATCGGTATCGGCACAATTCTGATCATTTATTTCTGGCCACGGGTGACCCATCGAGTTCCGGGATCACTGCTAGCGATCCTGGCAACAACAGTGATTGTCTCTCTCTTCGACCTGCCGGTGGCAACGATCGGTAGCCGCTTCGGGGAGGTTCCGAACACCCTGCCAATGCCCCACCTGCCGCCCCTGCCAAGTTGGGACAGGCTGACACAATTATTTTCACCGGCACTGACCATTGCAATACTCGCCGGGATTGAATCGTTATTGTCAGCAGTGGTTGCCGACGGGATGACCGAGGGGCGGCATCGCAGCAATATGGAACTGGTTGCCCAAGGTGTCGCCAATCTGGTGGTCCCGCTTTTTGGTGGAATTCCGGCAACGGGTGCTATCGCCAGAACGGCAACAAATATCAAAAATGGTGGCCGTTCTCCGATTGCAGGGATTGTGCACGCCGTGACCTTGCTGCTGATTCTTCTGTTTTTCGGTAAGTGGGCGGTAATGATTCCGATGCCGACATTGGCTGGCATTCTGGTTGTCGTCGCCTGGAATATGAGTGAAGCGCATCTATTTATAAAATTGCTCAATGGTCCACGTGGAGATGTTCTGGTTCTGCTCTCAACCTTTGGCCTGACCGTGTTGATCGATTTAACCGTCGCCATACAGGTCGGCATGGTGCTGGCGGCGTTCCTCTTTATGCAACGCATGGCCGATGTCACCCAGGTCGGGTTTATTACCCGTGAAATGCGTGACGATGAGGAGGAAGACCTTGATGACCCTGGCAGTATGCGTAATCGCGAGATTCCACCCGGGGTTGAGGTGTTCGAGATCAACGGCCCGTTTTTCTTCGGTGCGGCCGACAAGTTTAAAAATGCCCTTGGTAAAATCAGTTCGCCACCAAAAGTGTTGATTCTGCGGATGCGCCATGCTCTGACTCTCGATGCGACCGCTTTGCAGGCGCTTGAGACGGTTCTGTCCCGGGCCCGGCGAAACGGTACCCAGTTGGTCCTCTCCGGAGTGCATGCGCAGCCGCTGGTCGCCATGGAGCGATCCGGTTTTTTGCGTGAAATCGGGGTGGAAAATGTGTTTGATGGCATTGATGCGTCCCTGCATCGGGCTTGTGAAATCATTGCCCTGGCAAGCAATGACATCCCATCAACCTGAAGCCAGCGGTGCGATCCTTTGTGTAGAGAACAACTTTAGTTCGATTTCAATTTGGAACGTGGAGACTCAAGCGGGCAGGTGGCTTCTGTCTCCCTGTCACAAGAGAGATGACAAGTGCTTGGCCTTTATTCCGTTCCTTCTCACCGTGAAGAATATGCGCCATTTTTCGTTTTGCCTGACACCCGACCTATTCAGAGCTGCAGCGTGGTCACAAGAGCGTACTACGGGTACCAGACCGTTTTCTCGTTCCAGATTTAACCGCAGCATTGACGTCTCGAATACAACTTTTGCCGTCCTTCTCCTTATCAATTCTGCCGGTGTTCGTTATTTGCCCAGCACGGTTGCCGAGGATGTGCTGGCTGAAGGGTTCCCCGAGCCTGCAGTCGGTTCAGCTAACTTTCTTCGGGGTTATGGGAAGAGTCAGGATTCGGGCGGTTAGAGAAATTGACGTGTTGCCAAGCCCCCCTTTAGAGATTAAAATTAAGACAACTATATTTTGGGATAAAATTATTACTCAACTACTCAATTAAGGAAAATTGTCTATGCTAAAGATAATGATAAAGCCGGTGTGTTTCTTTTTGGTTTTTTCCTTTCTTCTTCTTGATTTCTCCATGCACACAGCCCAGGCGCAGATGGTCGATACCAACACCGTGATCGCCGAACAGGAGGCGGCGATGAACCGGGCACGGGTTGCTGCCTTTATGGCTCGTGAAGATGTGCAACAGATTATGATGGAGCACGGTGTTGACACTGCCGAAGCCCAAGTAAGACTGGGTCGTCTTTCCAGTGCAGAACTGACGAAAATTGCCAATTCCATGGAGCAGATGCCCGCCGGTGGCGATGGTCTCGGTACGCTCGTTGGCGCTGCTGTTTTCATCTTTGTGGTTCTGTTGATAACCGATATCCTCGGCTTTACCCATGTTTTCAACTTTGTTAACCACCAGCGCTAAGCACACGTCTATATCACGAATGATGAAGGTCGGCAGTCGGTTGATTGCCGGCCTGTTGTTTTTACTGCTGCCCGTTTTTCTGCAAAGTTGCGCCCTTCTCCCGGCGGAGCGGATGCCGCAGACGCCGGAGGGACCGGCCAAAGCGATGGTTAAGGACGTACCTTTTTTTGCTCAGGAGGAATTGCAGTGCGGTCCGGCGGCTCTTGCCATGGTTCTCAACTGGAGTGGGGCGGCCCTGCAGCCCTCCGACCTCACTGCCGAGGTCTATAGCCCCGAGCTCAAGGGAAGCCTACAGAGTGCTATGATGAGTGCGGCCCGCAAACATGGGCGGGTCGCATACCCCTTCACCGGCAGTGAGGCCCTGCTTGCAGAGATCTCGGCCGGCCACCCGGTTATGGTTCTGGTCAATCTCAGTTTTTTCTGGTACCCGAAATGGCATTATGCCGTGGTTATTGGCTACGATCAGCAACAGGGAGAGGTCATCCTCCACTCAGGGCGCACCGCCGGGGAGGTTCTTAGCACGCGGATTTTCATGAATATCTGGCGGCGGAGTGAGTACTGGGGGCTTATGGTCCTGCCGCCAGAGCGGCTGCCGGCGGGAGGTAAAGAAACAGAATGGCTTGCAGCCGTTGCTGGCCTCGAAAAGAACGGGCAGTGGCAGGCCGCCGCAACCGGTTATGTCACAGCACTGAAAAGGTGGGATGAGAGTTTTGCCGCCTGGATGGGCCTTGGGAACAGCAGCTATAGCCTGCATGAGCTTGATGCCTCTGCCAAAGCCTTTCATCAGGCAGCTCTGCTTCAACCAGAAAACGGTATGGCCTTTAACAACCTGGCCCATGTTTTGGCAGAGCAGGGCAAACTGCAAGAAGCCTCGGCCACAGCTCAGCGCGCCGTCGATCTTGGCGGCCCGTTCCTTGGCACTTTCCGTCAAACTTTAAAGGAAATCAGACTCAAGAATATGCAATGAATTGGAAAGCGGAGAATCTCGCAAGCTGGTCTTGCCGCAGATTAATTCCTATAGATCCCAATCTTTTGGGCTGTTTTGCCTCTCATGCTGGAATGGGGCCCTGTTTCAGCGAACACAAACCACACTGATCCGCCATGACAAATATCAGGGATTTACTTTTGAAAATGATTTCGGAGCGATCGGGGCTGTTTGCAACAGGAGTGCATTTAGCTAGTGGTCAACCTTTCTCACGAACAGAGCCTTTTACATAAACAAACAATGCACTATTGTCACGTTTAACCAAGAGTTTATCAGGCCTGATTCTTTTCAGGAATCAGGCCTGATACATATTAATGCTCACTAAACCCCAATTCAACCAGCACACAGGTGCCATCGGCAATCAGATTGATCCCTTTTTCCTGACAGTAACAGATCGCTGCTTCACTCTGGGCGCCCGGCTGCATCCAGATATTTTCGATCCCCTTTTCCGCTGCCAGCTGGACCACTTTCTCGGTAATCTGCGGCGGGGTGATCACTGAAATGCTCTTGGCCTGATCCGGCAGATCAGAGACCGAAGCGACACAATCCAGCCCTTCGATCTCTTTTTGCGCCGGGTGGACCGGCACGACCTGACGGTTATGCTCCAGATAGCAACGCAATACCTTGTTGCCGAATTTATCGCGATTATTCGATGCTCCAACCACACCGATCACCGGTGAGGTGAGAAATTTTTCGATCTGTTCTTTTGTGGTCATTTCACCCCCTATTTGCCTGCGGATTCTCGCTCACGCGCGTTGGCAAAAGCCGGCCGGCTGCTGATGCGTTGTTCGTATGAATCGAGAGTTTCCTGGTTATGCGGCTGTTTGTACGCTCGCGCCCAAAGCAGTGAGTGGGCGGCAAGAATATCAGCCATGGTGAATGAATTTCCGACCAGATATTCGCGTCCTTCCAAATACTTGGCCAACACTGCTGCGGCCTGCTGGAACTCCCAAAGTGCGACTTCGATGATAGCCGGCACTCTTTTCTCCTCAGGGAAAACAAATTTGTGCTTGCCGATCGTCCAGAGCGGCTGCTCCAGCTCGGTCAGGACAAAATAGCTCCATTGGTCATAAATTCCCCGTTCTGCCGTTCCGGGGCGTGGCACCAGTTCGGACTCAGGATACTTATCCCCCAGATAAGTACAGATCGCCGCTGATTCGGTCAGCAGCAGATCGCCATCGATCAATACCGGAACCTTGCCGGAAGGATTCAACTTGAGAAATTCGGCTGACTGTCCTTCGCCTATGGCCAGATTGATCGGATGAAAACTGTATTCGGCACCGAGTTCTTCCAGTGCCCAGATCACCCGCGTCGAACGGGTGCGCGGCATGCCGTAGACTTGGAACATGTTCAGACCCCTTTCCAGAAGGTAGATGTACAGACAATTTCTACTTCATTCATAATACACCATAAGAATGCGAAAATATTGACACTGATTTGAAATTCTTGGGTTTGGCACACCGCAATCAGGACTTTTGATTGATAAAACCCCGTTTCCCGATCAAACAGTATAGTAAACCTCCCCCTAACATAAGCACACGTTATCGCCAGGCAAAGGATTGTCACATGGGACTTGAGCAGACGATGATCGAGGCAACACAGGACTTCTTCTCCAGCATGGTCGCAGGCGGACTGCAATCAAGAGGGCTGCTGGTATCGATGTAACCCTGACCATCCCGACAACGGTCACCGGGACGGGGTACAGCATCTCTTCGCTAAAAAGATGTCACCGGATCGTTATTCCATTCGACCTGGTTCAGGGACAGTCTTATCTGGACGGTAAGGACAGTCTGAGCCGCTAAGGCAACAGGAGAGCCAGCAGCTCCAACAGCGGGCCCGGATAGACTCCGAGTACCAGAACCGCGGCACAACAGCTGCCGAGCAGAATATACTCTTCCCGGCACCCGGAGCGTAGCTGACACGCGGACCGTTCCTGCATGAACAGAACAATGACTGGCCGCAGGTAGTAGTAAAGTGAAATCAACGAACAAATGATGCCGACAACCGCCAATTCCAGGTAGCCGCTGCGCAAGGCGGCGTGGAAAATGCCGAATTTTCCGAAAAACCCGGCCAGTGGCGGCACCCCGGCCAGCGAGAACAGGAAGATCGCCAGCCCTGAAGATCGGCGCGGATGCAGATAGCCGAGCCCACGGATCTCGTCATATTCCTGAATTTCTTCATTTTCCAGCGCCCAGGAGGTGATGACCCCAAAAGCCCCAAAAGTGGCAAAGGTATAAACCACCAGGTAAAACAGCAGCGCCTGGCCGCCTTCGGCCCCACCGACCACCAGGGCGATCAACAGGTAGCCCATGTGCGTGACTGAGGAATAGGCCAGCATCCGCTTCAGGTTGGTCTGTGGCAAGGCGGAAAAGGTCCCGACCAGCATGGTCAATATCGCCAGCAGCCAGAGGACCTGTTTGATTTCAACACCCGCAGCTCCCAGTCCGGCCAGCAAGGGCAGAAACGCGGTCAGCACAGCCCCTTTCGCAGCGGTCGCCAGAACCCCGCTGATCGGCGCCGGTGCCCCCTGATAGACATCCGGGGTCCAGAAATGGAACGGGACCAGGGAGATTTTGAAACCGATCGCTACCAGCATCAGCGCCCAGCCGATCAGACCGAGCGGTGTCAGGGTCCCGTCCACCTGCAATCCGGCCAATGCCTCAGCCATATGGAAACTACCGGTTGCGGTATAGATCATGGCGATCCCGAAAGCGAGAAACCCGGTTGCGACAGCCCCGAACACCAGGTATTTCAACCCGGCTTCCGCCCCACGGTTATCAACCCGGTTAAAAGCGATCAGCACATAAAGCACCAGGGTAAAGGCTTCCAAAGCCAAAAACAGGCCAACCAGCGAGGTTGCTGCCGACAGCAGACTCATGCCGGCACCGGCAAACAACAGCAGCGAGGCATATTCGCCACCGCCATAGCGATGGAGATCTGCATAGCGACAGGAAATCAGCAGGGTTGCGGCGATCACCAGGGTCCAGGCGATGGTGCAGAAGCGCGCATACAGAGAGGTGCTGTACATGCCGGCAATCTCGGTCACCGGGGGTTCCAGCAGGCCAGCCGCCAAGGCAGCGCCAAGGGAGAGGCTCATACCGACCAGTAACCAAACACGGCGCTGCCGGAACCAGGCGCCCAGAACCAGGATGACCGAGGCGCCGAGGACCATAATCAATTGCGGCAGCAGGGCTTGCAGTTCCAGCAGACTCATGGCTGACCTCCCTGTTGCAGCATCTGTTTCACCGGTTCTTGTAGTGAGTCGAGCAGCGGCTGCGGATAACAGCCGAGCCCGATCACCAGCATCGCCAGCGGAATCAGCAGAACCCATTCCCGCGGCCAGAGGTCATGCTTTTCAAAAGGTTCGCAGCAGGGCCCCCAGATCACTTGCTGAACCAGGCGCAGCATGTAGGCTGCCGCCAGCAGCACTCCGAGGACAGCGATCGCCCCCCAGACCGGGTGGGCGGAAAAAACACCGACCAGGATCAAGATCTCCCCGGCGAAGTTGGCCAACCCCGGCAGACCGAGCGAGGCGAAAGAAAACAGCAGGAAAAAAGCCGACAGGTTCGGCTGGCTCTTCCAGAGGCCACCGAGCTTGGAGATTTCACAACTGCCGGTTCTACGCCTGATCAAGGAAATCATCACGAACATCGCCCCGCTGGTGACGCCGTGATTGACCATCAGCAGAATAGACCCCTCCCAGGCAGTCTGGTTCCAGGCCGCAAGGCCGAGGATCACGAAACCTAAGTGGGAAATCGAAGAATAGGCGACCAGTCGCTTGATATCGGTCTGCAGATATGCAATCACGGCGGCGTAAAAGAGTCCGATCAAGGCCAGGATCGCCAGTACCGGCAGCGACTTGGCGGCGGCGACCGGAAACAGCGGGAAGGCAAAGCGGATGATCCCGTAAACCCCGGTTTTCAACAACAGGCCCGCCAGGTCGACCGAGCCGGCCCCGGGAGCCTGTTCATGGGCATCGGGCAACCAGGCATGGAAGGGGAACAGCGGCACCTTGACGGCAAACGCGGCCATGAAACAGAGGAAGAATATCAACTCCTGCGTGAAGGTCAGTTCAGTCTGTTTCAACGCCTCCAGGGCAAAAGTATAAACCCCGGTCTGCTCACCATGCAGCAGGTAGAGACTGATCATCGCCAGCAGCATCAACAGGCTGCCGGCCAGGGTAAAGAGCAAGAACTTCACCGCGGCATAGACCCGCCGCTCATGTCCCCAGATACCGATCAGGGCGAACATCGGGATCAGCATCAGCTCCCAGAACAGGTAGAATAGTACCAGGTCGAGGGCGAGAAACACCCCGATGATTGCGGTGCCGAGCACCAGGATCAGGGCGTAAAAGAAGGCCGGATGATAATCGACCCGCCAGGAAATCAGCACCGCGACCACCTGCAGAAATGCCGTCAGCAGCACCAGCAACAAGGAGATGCCATCCATTCCGAGGGTGTAGCGGATGCCGAAAGTATCGATCCAGGCATAGTCTTCGTAGAGCAGCCAGCCGGCCGTTCCGGTATCGACCGAAAAGGCGACCATCAGACTGAGCACCAGCACCAGGAGGCTGGTCAGCAAAGCCAGCCAGCGACAGGCATCAGCAGACTTGCGGAACAGCAGGCAAAGCAGGGTTCCGCCAAGCGGCAGCCAGAGCAGCAGACTTAATATCGGAAAATTC
>CALZHQ010000016.1 GCA_945787295.1 uncultured Desulfuromonadales bacterium | reverse complement strand
GGTAAAAATCCTCTTCAAACAGGCCGACCGCCGGACCGATCGGATCAGTCGAGTCGACCAGAATGACATCGAACTGATTCTGATGTTCACGGATATAGGCCAGCCCGTCATCGACATGCAGCTTGACCCGTGGGTTGCTGCCATCGATCTCGCAGGCCATGCTCGGCAGCAGCTCGACCGATTTTTCGATCACCAGCCCGTCGATCTCGCACAAGGTTGCCAGTTCAACCCCTGGATGTTTGACGATTTCCCGAATGCTGCCACCATCACCCCCACCAATGACCAATACCTGCTGCGGGTCTGGATGGGTGAACAGGGCCGGGTGGACGATCATGTCATGATAGATGAACTCATCCCGCTCGCTGACCATTACCAGCCCGTCGAGCAACATCATCCGGCCATATTCGAGGGTATCAATAATGTCGAGCTGTTGAAAATCGCTCTTGCCGGAAAAGAGCGTCCCGGTGGTTTTCAGGGTGATGCCGACATTTTCACTATGTTTTTCGGTGTACCAGAGTTCCATATCGATCGGTCCTTGCAGGGGTCGTTGTCTGGGTTGAATCAGCTGTTACTATACCTGTAAACCAGTGTAGTCAAGTCTTTATCTTAGCATTGCGGCCGTTTTTTGCTTCAGGTGATGTTTTTTTTCCGCTGCTGTGATAAACAGGTCTGGTTTGGATAAATGCAATATCGAAAGGATACAGCGAATGACCAATGTGCAAAAGATCGGTTTTATCGGTGGTGGCAATATGGCGGAAGCCTTGATCAAGGGCTTGCTCGCCGGCGGCTTTCCGGTTGACCGGATCATGGCTTCAGAGCCGAGTGAAATGCGCCGTGAACATCTTGATGAGGAATACGGCATCGAATTGACGACCGACAATACTGAGGTGATGACGAAGTGCGAAATTATTGTCTTGTCGATCAAGCCGCAGATCGCCGATGAAGTTCTGGATGAAGTGGCCGGATCGTACAGCAATGAGAAGCTGATCGTTTCAATTCTGGCCGGGGTTTCCAGTGGCCAGATCGAAAAACATTTTTCCGGTTCGCCGCGGGTGGTCCGGGTGATGCCGAACACCCCGGCTCTGGTCAGCGAAGCGGCCAGCGCCATCTGCCGCGGGCATAACTCGACCAAGGATGACCTCGATCTGGTCACGCAGCTGTTCGAGTCGGTTGGTAAGGTGCAGGTGATCGATGAGCGGCAGATGGATGCTGCAACCGGCCTGTCCGGGTCCGGTCCCGCTTATATTTACACGGTGATTGAAGCCCTGGCCGATGGGGGGGTTCGCGAAGGTCTGCGCCGGGATGTCGCGCATGCCCTGGCGGTACAGACCGTCGTCGGTGCGGCGTTGATGGTACGTGAGACCGGCGAACACCCGGCCATTCTGCGTGACCGGGTCTGTTCGCCCGGTGGTACGGCAATCACCGGGGTCAGCACCCTGGAAAAGAAGGGTTTGCGGACCACGCTGATGGAAGCGGTCTCGGCTGCGGCCAACCGCTCGCGGGAACTGGGTGGCAGCTGAGTGACGAATTTTAAATGATCTCTTAGATCGCCCGGCGTGGACTCTCCCGCCGGGCGGTTTTTGCTGGAGGCCCAATTGTTAACACAATTGCTGACTTTCATTGTCCCGGTCACCCTGCTGACCATTACCCCCGGTGTTGACACCCTGCTGGTGATCCGCAATACCAACCGTGGTGGCTGGTGGGACGGCGCGGCCAGCAGCCTGGGGATCTGCAGCGGACTCTTTGTCCATGCTCTGGTTTCCGCCGTCGGGATCTCGCTGATCCTGCTGCAGTCTGCGCTGGCGTTTAGCCTTTTGAAATTTATCGGTGCCGGTTACCTGATCTGGCTGGGGAGTTCCAGCTTGCGCTCAGCATTTGGTCAGCATCAAGACCTGGGGCTGCAAATGGGTGGTTCTGTGGCGGTCGGTTTTCAGTTACGCCGTTCTCTTGTCGAGGGGCTGCTGTCGAACGTCTTGAACCCGAAAACGATCATCTTCTACATGGCGTTTCTGCCTCAATTTATCGACCCCGCCGGGTCCGCACTGCAGCAGTCTTTACTCCTCGCGGCGGTTCATTTTGGCGTGGCGATGATTTACCAGTGTTTACTCGCTTCGGCGGTTGACCGTGCCCGGCATTGGCTGAAAAAAGCTTCCATCAGGCGCGGTCTGGCTAGCCTGGCCGGTGCCGTCATGATCCTCCTTGGCGTCAAGCTGGCGTTTGAATCCCGTTAACTTTCCTCCCGTAAATCGCTGAAAATAAGTTAAAATAATAAGGGAAGCTCAGTCGAGGCCGCCGGTTTTGATGGCGGCTGCAAACTTAAAGGAGAATGCGGATGAGAAGTTTACTGATACTCTTGATGATTGGTGCGTTGCTGGCGAGTGGTTGCACCCAGCATTATGGGCCGAAGGAAGGTGCCGGCACGTTGCTCGGAGCGACGGGTGGAGCGATACTCGGTTCCAATATCGGTAAAGGGAAGGGGAACATCGCGGCTATTGCTATCGGGACTTTGGCCGGGGCCTTTTTTGGCCAGGAAATTGGTCGTTCGCTCGATCGGGCCGACCGCATTGCGATGGGCCAGAATGCCCAATATTCCCTTGAGTATACGCGCAGTAATCAAACAACCGCGTGGAACAACCCCGACTCTGGCAATAGCGGTTCGTTGACCCCAACCCGAACCTATGAGCCGTCGCCAGGGCAATACTGCCGCGAATACCGACAAACCGTGATGATTGGCGGCCAGCAGCAGGAAGCTTATGGAACCGCCTGCCGACAGCCGGATGGCAGTTGGATGATTAATAATTGAGAATTTTTTTGCGCTTAAATATGAGATGAAAGAACAGGGTGGCTTTGGCTGCCCTGTTCTTTTTGGGTGGCCAGCGTTGTCAGCGTGCGTCAAAAATCTCTCGAATTGCCCGCGCCAGCTGGTATTTCTCCAACGGTTTATTGAGCAGCTTGCGGGCGCCGAAATCTTCGAAGTTATCTTTGTTGATCAGGTCGCTGAAGCCGGTGCAGATGATGATCGGCAGATCGGAACGGATCGCCAACAGCTCTTTGGTTAATTCGGTGCCGGTCAAAAAAGGCATGGTCTGATCGGTAATGACCAGATCGAAACCCTGAGGGTCTGTTTTGAATATTTCCAGAGCCTTACGACTGTCGGTCGCGACTTTGATCTGATAGCCAAGGGTACTAAGTAGATCACGACCCAGCGCGGCCAGCATCGGTTCATCATCAACTATCAAAACCCTTTCCGCGCCCTGAGGCCTGACCACTTCCTGGTCCTCCGGTTTTTCGTTGATCGCTTCCACAATGGGGAGGTAGATTTGGAAACAGCTGCCGGTTGCTGCTTCCGTTTCTACGAGAATGACTCCTCCGTGATTGTGCACAATGCCGTGGACCACCGACAGCCCCATACCGGTGCCTTCCTGGGTGATTTTTGTGGTAAAGAAGGGGTCGAAAATACGCGGCAGGATGTCTTCGTCAATACCTGTCCCGGTATCGCAGATTTCAAGCAGAAGATATTCATCCGCGGTCAACTCCGGGTGTTTGAAGGCCATTGATCGATCAACGACAATATCTTTTAACGCCACGCTTAGGGTGCCACCGGTCTCGCGCATCGCGTGGTAGGCGTTGGTGCAGAGGTTCATCATCACCTGGTGCATCTGGGTCGGGTCGGCGAAAATCTTTTTGTCGGACGGGTCAATCTCTTTTTTGATGGTAATCGTCTTCGGCAGGGTCGCGCGGAGCATTTTCAGCGCTTCCTTGATAATCGGCTGCAGGGAAATCACCTGTTTCTGTTCGCTCGATTTACGGCTGAAGGTGAGGATTTGTCCCACCAGTTCCTTGGCCCGAATTGCGGCATTCTCGATAGTCTGTAAATGCTTAACAGCCTTGGAATCACTGTCGACATGCCGGGCGGCCAACTGCGTATAACCAAAAATGATACTGAGGATATTGTTGAAATCGTGAGCAATACCACCGGCCAGAGTGCCGATCGCTTCCATTTTCTGCGTCTGAACCAAGCGATCTTCCAGTTCTTTCAAGTCAGAAATATCGATAGAGATCCCCAGGCCGCCATACAGTTGCTCGTGTTCATCGAATAGGGGGTAGAGGGTGAACAGCGCCGGGAAGATTTCTCCCGACTTGCGAATCAGATTGATCCGGCCGGAAAAGGCGATTTCGTTGGACCGCATGCGGCCCTGCATCTCCGGGATGTCGGCATCCGGAGCGTGCAGAATGTCAACCGGTTTGCCGATAACCTCATCTTTTCGATAGCCGAAGATCTGCTCCGCTCCAGGGCTGAACTCGATAATGGGTGCGTCTTCGGTCGCGGCGGCAATAACGAAAGAGATATTCTGTGCGGCATGGAAGATATCCCGGATCCTTTGTGCTGCCGCCAGAATCGTTTTTTCGCTCTGCTTTTCCTGGGTCCGGTCATAAAAGAGAATTTCTTCTGCCTGTTTGCCTCCGAGCATGATCAGGCGTTTTTTTGCTTCGACAAAAATGCTTTCGCCGTCCGCTTGGGGCAGCTCGATTTCTCTGCCGGTCATCGTTGTTTGCAGATCGTCTACTCCGGGGAGGACAGTCTGCGGGGCGCCTATCAATTCGTCCTGTGGTTTGCCGAGCAGTTCGCTCAACCTTTGATTGTTTTCGATGATGCTACCCTGTTCCTGATCGATGATGGCGATGCCGTAATCAGCATGGTCAAACAGGTCATGATAGCGGGCCTCAGCAATGGCAGCCTTGGCGCGGGACTGTTCCAGTCTGACAAATTGTCTGCGGATCGTTTTGCTCGACCAGCTGAGGAGGACCAGGCCGAATAGCCAAAGTGCGCTCGTTGTAACGATCAGGGTGAAACGCGCCTCTTTGTAGGCTTCCAGGTAGGGCGTGAGGGGAACGGTAATACTAATGCCGCCACGGATGTCACCCACCCGATAGCCTTGATCTGCATGGCACTTCAAACAGTTTTCTTCCGTGACCATCGGGTAGATTGTCCGCAGGAACGGCTTGCCAGCAATCTCCGCTTGTTCAGTGAATTTGCTTTTGTGCCCGGTGTTGAAAAGTTCCAGCCCCTTTGTCTCCCAGGGGTCAGCGGCATTTCCTGGACGGAGAGGGTTCAGGCTGGTGATATGAGCCTGGATCCCTGATTTTTTTTGCGCCAGCTCAAATATTTGGCGATTCATGTAGGCAGGATTGAGCAGGGTCAGTTTTTTGCCTGAAGGGGTGCTGATATCTCGCTCTTCAATGTCTGCAAGGTAGGGTGTGGGGAGTGTTTTCTCTGTGATCGGAACGTAGACTCCGCCGTGCTCCGAGGCCCAGCTGCGGAAAAGAATGTCTTTGTCGTAACTGGCTTGCGCGAGAATTTCAGCATGATCAAGAATCCGTTTTTTGTACTCGTGCAGCCCGACCAACAAAAGACAGAGAATCATCCCGGTCCAGAGCGTGGCGAAGAGTATCCAGGGTGTCATTGTCATCGGACGCTGTTTCGGCATCTAGGCCTCTTGGTGGGAGATGAGAGTATTTTAAACTTTTACCTGAGATCAGTGACTTGTCAAATCTGATGGCTGATAAAAAGGCTTTTTTTGTATTTTGGATTGGTCCGTTGCCGCTTGGCCAAGAACCCCATCAGCAAGGCGAATGTACTCGATCGTCTGCCAGGCTAAACCGAGCAGCTCTGCACCTGTGGCATCGACTGCGACCGGATCGAAGCCGGCAACCAGTTTGTTGACCGGGGGGGTGCAGGTCGGTCCGCCGAGGTGATATTCGGCCAGGCCGATACTGGCATCGATGATCGACAGATCCGGTTTGCGGTGAAGGTTCAGCTCGAAGATAGCGCGATGCATCTGCGCATGGAAAGCTGATTTGCGCCAATGGCCGCCCTGCTGATAGTAGCGATGAGAAGGGAAACCCATCATGTTTTTCATCGCCAGGGTTACATCCGCGAGGCTGTGGGCTTTGAGGACCGGAAAGGAGACGATGAAGGTTTCGAATGCCAGTTTCGGCAGGTATATCTCAGGGAAAATCCGGCAGTCAGGATGGCTTCTGCTGGTGTTTTCTGCTTCATTTAAGTCGACCAGCCGCAGATCATACCGTTGCGCAAGTTGATCATAGCCGTGGTAGCGAAAAACCTCGTCAGTTGAAATATCCGACATGCCGGTTCCTTCGGCGATGATCAACTCGGCCTGACTGCAATCGCGAATATAGCGGACCAGCACTTCCATGGCCGCCTGCGGCAAGGTGACCGGCGGTGGAGAGGTGTTAACCAGGTTCGGCTTCAGTAGAATCCTGTCCTGTTGGGCGAAAGTAGCGGCGGCACCGATGCTGTCGAGTAGCGCAGGCAAGCTTTCCGCAAAACTGGTGAACTCATAGGTCTGGCAATTTTTGCTCATCATTTGTCCTCATCGCAAATGGATATTTTCAGCCTATCACCAGCTGATGAGCGGAGCAACCGGTTCAAAAGAGTGCAGTCAGGAATATAGGGACTTCGGATTGCCGATCTATTTCGTACCCATAGCCAAAACAAAGACTATTGCCACCAAGCCACCAAGAGCAACAAGTAAACCCCGATTCCTGACTTTTGCTTTCTTGGCGCCTTGGTGGCTATATGGCTAGCCCTGACTGGCCATATGACCGGCCAGGCTTCACCGAAGCTGAGAGAAGGCAGTAAAACCTAAAGATAAATAAAAAATAATCAATAGGAAAGTTACGTTATTTCGCTGGCCTGGCGGTGGAGGGGCTTATTGCCTCATATGTTAGGCAGCTTTTGGTGCGGAAATTGCTCATTAAAAACAGATTTCAGTTGTCGCTGGAATGTATTTTAATCTGTTTATCTGTATATAATTATTCAGTAAAAGGGCGGTCTCATGTCAATTCCCAGAAGGTTCTTTCTCGCTTTAGCATGTTTTTTATTGCTGTTTATTTTCTCAGCCAAAGACGATTCTCTGGCCGCATGCAATCCTCCTGTAAAGATCGTCGGTTCTTCCTACGCTCCGACCTCCATCCAGGGTGCTTATGATCACGCCAGTGATTCTGTTGCCAGCGGTGGTTTGGGGCTGGCCGAATTCACGCTTCATCTTGCCGGTGACATCTTTACCGAAGATTTGATCCTTGACGGTGGAACCGTTGTTCTCGATGGCGGCTATGACTGCTCTTTTGCGACTAAGATGTCGACCACCGGCATTTTCGGCACCCTCACTATCGCTGGTGGTGCGGCCAACTTTGCCGGTGGTGTCAATATCGTATCGACGGACCAGTGTTCATTTGATGCCGATGTTGACGGTTACTATGTCGGCTCGTGCGCTCCCCTTCCTATTGACTGCAATGACAACGATGCCAACATCAATCCCGGTGCCGCTGAAATCTGCGACGGTGTTGACAACAACTGTGACGGGCAGATCGATGAAGGCGTGCTTCCGACCGATGCCGACGGGGACGGTTATTACGCAATCGGTTCCTGCGGTGATCCTGCTTATACTGATGACTGTAATGACGCGGACGTAACCATCAACCCGGGCGCTCTCGACATCCCCTTCGACGGAATCGATCAGGATTGCAACGGCGCGGACCTGACCTTTGCAGGGGAAGTCTGTACTAACTGCCATAACAGCCCAGGGGGCGGCCTATTTGGTGGCCCTGAGTTTTGGACAGGTCACCATGCCGCGGTGACTTCGCCGGATGTGTCCTGCGCTGGCTGCCACGCTCCATTGGTCACTAATATTCTCCCCGGTCACTATGGGCGGACAGTTCTGAGCGACGGTAACGGTATGGTTGCCGGTATGATCATCAAATGCGAATCCTGTCACGATCCGAATACTCCCCTGCATCCATGGGGCACCCAAACGGTCTGGCCGAAGGTTCAGGCAGCGACACCGAACATCAGCTGCGACACCTGTCACGAGAATCGTGCGGCCGGGCATCAGACAACGAGCGCACATAACAACCGGGTCATCGACGCATCATGCGGTGACTGCCATACCAGCGACACCTCGGTTCCCGGCTCGCCGGGAACCGGCACCCTGCTCAACGATGCAGATGTTGACGCTTTGCACCAATCAAATTGTGAGCTTTGCCACAATTACACCGGTACCCGCGTGAATGCAGCCAAAGTTCGCCAGGCGATTGAGCAGGGAGTGAGCGGCACCCAGGTGTCCTGTCTCGACTGCCATACCGCTCACGGTGAACACACTGTCGAGGTGGGGCTTGGCGATCTCTCTTACGAAGCCCCGGGCCAGCTCTGCAGCAACTGTCACGTCGTGTCGACCTGGGATGAGATAGAAGGGGTTGAGCACAATGTGCCGACCAACGGGGATACCTCCTGTGCCACTTGCCACAACAGTCCACGGCAGGATGTCATCGATACTATTGCTCTCAGGGCTGATCCCACCAATTGCCTGGATTGCCACGCAGACAAGGAATTGACCCCGCATGGTGAGCATGATCACAGTGCAACTATTACCGGATCTGCCGACTGTATCGCTTGCCATACCCACAGCGACCCACAGATTGTCGAAGTGATACACGGTAATAACTGTGCCACCTGCCATAACAGCCCCAGATCTGAAGTCAGGGATGTCATCAACAGCGGTCAGGCAGAATGTATCGACTGTCATGCCGCCCATGACGGTCCGGCGGTGCATAATAATCTCGGTGCGCCGGCAGACTGTGCCGCTTGCCATACGGATAAAATTACCGGCACCGATTTCGCCTACATCATGAACTATCACGCTCACCCGACCCTTGGTTTCACGGAACTCGAGAAATGCCAGAGATGCCATAACAGTCTCGTTCCCGAGGTTATAAATACGATCAATACAGGCAAAGGGCCGACTGGCACTCCGGTTGATTGTGCGGGATGTCATGTGAGCCAGCATGTTCCCATAACTGATCCATTCAAAATTCATTTTGATTATATTCTGACCAACACCAGCAACTGCAGTCTTTGTCATACAGTAAACAACAATACTCATTTAGACATGGTTACCACGTCCAACTGTTCCACCTGCCATGCCAGCGCTAATCAGGATGAGTTCAATACGCTCCACCAGAACGACTGCCTGCTGTGCCACCTCAGCCCAAGAGCCGAAGTCATCTCGCTGATTTATGACGGCATCGCCGGCACTCAGATCGAATGCATCAGTTGCCATGTCCCCTATGGTGTTGATTTCTTCACCGGGCATCAGGATCCTGATCATAGCAACCTGGTAACGACAGTTGGGACCGGCTGCGGTGACTGTCATGCTGAACCGCCACCGTTGGTCGATCCGGTTGACCCCAAAGTGCATAATGACTGCACCACCTGTCATGCATCCAACGGCGTCCTGGTCAGTTTTGCTGCTGGCAAGTCAGCGCCGGGCGACTGCACGACCTGTCACACCGGCACCTGGGAGTCGACCCACACCACCGCTCCGGATCATTCGGCGCTGGTGACCATCGGCACGACTGGTTGTGGCGCCTGTCATAGTGAGCCACCGCCGTTAATTGATGGCGTCGATCCTAAGGTACATAATGCCTGTTCAACCTGCCATGATCCCATCTCCGGCGCTTTGGTCGGCCTGGCGATGGGCAAAACCTTCGCCGCCGGCGGCGACTGCTCTACTTGTCACATGGATGGCTGGTATACCACCCACACGCCGGAGCCGAGCCATGCCTCCCTGGTGACCACCACCGGCACCGACTGTGCGGGGTGCCATGACGACAGCCTGTTGGCTGATGCCGGCATGCCGGGTGCCGATACCCACCTCGGTTGCGGTAGCTGTCATGACAGCGATGGCGCGCTTAAGGGCCTTGCGATCGGCAAGGACTTTACGATCGGTGGCGATTGCACCACCTGTCACGGTGCAAATTGGGGTATGATTCATACTCCAGGAAGTGAACCGGACCATTCAAATCTGGTGACCGTCACCGGCACCGGTTGCGGCAGCTGTCATGACGACAGCCTGTTGGCTGACGCCGGTCTGCCGGGTACCGATACCCACCTGGCTTGCTCCAGCTGTCATAATTCAGCAAGCGGCGCGCTGATCAGCTATGCAATCGGCAAAACCTTTGCTGCCGGTGGCAACTGCGCGATCTGTCACATGGACACCTGGGAAACCACCCACACGCCAGAGCCGAGCCATGCATCACTGGTTCAGACCACCGGAACCGATTGCGCGAGCTGTCATGACAACAGCCTGCTGGCCGATGCCGGCTTGCCGGGTGCCGATACCCACCTTGGTTGCGGTAGCTGTCACGACACCGATGGTAACCTCAAAGGTATTGCGATCGGCAAGGACTTCACCACCGGTGGCGACTGCACCACCTGTCACGGTGCCGTCTGGAATATGATTCACATGCCTGGCAATGAACCGGACCATTCAAGTCTGGTGACCGTCACCGGCACCGGTTGCGGCAGCTGTCATGATGACAGCCTGCTGGCTGATACCGGCCTGCCGGGAACTGATACCCATCTCGATTGTTCCAGCTGCCACAACCCAACGAGCGGCGCACTGATCAGCCATGCAATCGGCAAGACCTTTGCTGCCGGTGGCAACTGCGCGACCTGTCACATGGATAGCTGGAAATCGATCCATACACCGGCACCAAGTCATACCTCGCTGGTCACCGTCAACGGCACCACGTGTGGCGACTGCCACAGCTCACCACCACCGTTGGTTGACCCGAACGATCCGTTGAACCATGACGATTGCTTCAATTGTCACAACAGCGACGGTGCACTGGTCAGTTACGCGGTCGGCAAAAGCTTTGCGGTGGGCGGCAACTGCTCAACCTGCCATATGAACGCCGACAGCTCTCACCATATGACCAACTTCGCGCAGACCGGCGACTGCTTCCACTGCCACACCTCGCTGGCCGTCGATCGCCCGGCCCAGGCCGCCTGTCGAGAATGCCATGGCACCAAGCACAGCGACAAGGGTGGTCCGCCCCAGAACTACGCCGCCTGTGCCGCCTGTCACGACACAACGCCGTTCCACGCCAAGCCGCCGCAAGCGCTCGGCTACACCCGGACCACTTACATGGGTAAGCAGACCGGTAAGGGCCGCTTCGCCATCTTCTGGTCGCAGTGGACCAACAACGGCCAGTCTCAGGAGGGCACTTTCCTCGAAGGCATTACCCCGAACGGTGATGACCAGGGCGATGAGGGGGGCTGGAATTGGAGCAACCCGACCCTGAACTTTGATATGTACCCGATCAATAAAAACGGCCAGAACTACATGGTGCCGGGCTTCTCTCCACCCGCGAACCAAGGCCCTGACAGCCCACCACCGCCATCCAGCAACCTGGCGCTGAACACAACCGCCAGTGCATCCGGTGATAATGGTGCCAGCTACCGGGCCTCCAACGCTGTTGACGGCAACGGCAGCAGCTACTGGTATGTAGATGCAGGCTATGGCGACGAATGGCTCAAGGTCGACCTCGGTCAGAGCCAGAACATCAACAAGGTAGTCATCAAGTGGCACAGCAGCGAATATGCCGAGAACTACGAAGTTCAGGTCTCGACCAACAACTACAGCTGGACCCGTGTTCTTGATACGAGGAGTGGCAACGGTGGGACCGATACAATTAGCTTCAGCAGTCGCTCTGCCCGCTATGTGCGTGTCGTTTGTTCCAGAGAGCGCATCAACGGCTATGGAATTTACGAACTGGAAGTTTATCAGCAGTAAGCTATAGAACCCCAACAAGGAGGAATCTGATGAAGAAGTACATGAAACCGAAAGTGGTAGGGAGCAGCAACGTCCATCCCTGCTAAGCCAAAAGGAAAGGGCCGGGGAAAGCATCCCGGCCCTTTCCTTTTGTAAGTAAACAAGCACACTAATCTTTACATGTCTCCTCTGCTTCCGCAGTGCTTCTAATAGCGGCAGTTACTCGATCAGTTGCGGAACTTTGGTCGCGAGGTGCCAGCAGCATCCTTCCTTTTCATCAGATCCGGTATCTGCAGCACCTGAATGCGCACGTCGTTAATCATCCTGCCCTCGGTAACCGACAGGGTTTTTGGCACCGCCCCACCGAAAACTCCTACAAAATCGCCCGGCATCGGTTGGCCGCCGCGATAGCTTTTCCGTACTCTCAAATAGACGACACCAGGCTTTGCCAGCGGCAGAACAAATTGTCCATCCGCATCAGTACGGGTTGAAACTCCTTGCGGCGAGGATGAAAGGTCGGCATCGGCGAAGGCAAATACCAGCAACCCTGCCACCGGCTGTGATTGCATATCGAGTATCTGGCCACTGACTCCGGTTTCTGCCGGGTCAGTCATTCCGTTGAAAGACCAGGCTTCACGATGATTTCCGGTATCTGTCGTTTTTCCGGCTACCACAGTAGCCTCCTGAGCTTCACCGGCGGGATTCGGGGTCAGGTAGATAAGATCGCCGATTCTGGGTGGCCCCATCAACGGCCCGGGCGATTTGCGCAAGAACGCACCAACATAATAATCCCCCGGCGGCGCCTCTAGCACAAAGGCACCGTCACTTTGCAGCGGCGAAACAACTCCTGGAGGAACCGTAAAACTGCGTGGATCGGGAACCACTCCAGCATCTTTCTGCCAAAGCACCGCTATTCCGCGACAACCGGGAATCTCACGACAATCGATACTCCCGGTCACGCGCCCCAAATCTTCAGCAGCAAGCACGGTCAGTGAGCAAAACAACTGAACCAAGAAAAAATACATGGACATTTTCAGTAAGTTGATCGCAAATTTCATGCTCAAGTTTTTTCCTGACGAAAAAGAGCCAAGGTCTTTATTTTCTCGACCATAGCATAGCAGATTCGTAAACATGATTCACTTGTGATGGTAGGATATGTCTTCCGTCTGCTCCCGGGCCCGCTGGATCTTGGGCCCAATTGAACTGAAAGCGACTCTTTAGCGGAATAAAAAAATGGGGTTGCTGAATTTCAGCAACCCCATTTTAAAAGGTTTTATATGGCGCAGCGGTTAGCCGCAGGTTTCGATTGTGTCCGCGTCAAGGGCATAATCTAATAGGAATTTTTGCAGATTTCTTTTGTCTTTATCGGACAAACTCTCAAGAATTGCAGCTCCGCCCTTATGGTCGTTCTTCTTGATGAATCGTTTCCATTGGGCCATGGTTTTTTCTGATGGCTTCAATTTGCCGGCGTCACTGCCTCTGACATGGCATTCTTTACAGACTTTCGAAAATACCCTTTTCCCCCGTCGGGCACTGGCAGCATAAGAAACACTGGCTACAGCCAATACCATGGCAACGATCATTAGTAATGAGATTGTGCGCTTCATAGCAACTCCTTCTGCATTTTGTAAACAGCTTACTTCCTGAGAATATCCATCGCTTTTTCCAGCGAAACCTTCATCCGGTTAAAGGCATCCGCCAGCGACTTGATTTCGTCGTTGGTATCAACGTCAAATGAGCGGTCCATTTTGCCGCGACTGATGTCTCCGGCGACATCAACAATGTTCTCGATCGGTACGACGACGCTGCGGATGATGATACGGTCGATGATCAGCAGGGCGAAGAAGAACAGAATCGATACCGCTGAGCCAAGACCACCCAGTTTTTTCCAGGTCAGTTGTTTGGCTTTTTGGGCAGAAACATAGACAATCCGTGTGCCGACTATGTCCCCCTCAGTATAGCCATAACCGGAATTGGTTCCATATTCATCGACCATGTCAGGATGAGCGACTTCCGGTGTGTCGTGACACCAGATGCAACCTTTGCGCGCTTCGATCGGAATCGCTGAGGCGTAAAAGCTTTCGCCGTTCATTTCGGTAAACCCTTCCCACTCGTCGTAGTCTCCATTGTCAAAACCGGCAATCAGTTTTTGTTCAAATGGTGTCGAAAGGTTGTCCTGATTGAGGGGGTTGGGCGAGCTGATTTTGAGGATGTATTCAGGGTACTCCTTTTGCAGGATCTTAGCGGTTTTTGCCATCATCACCGCACCAACTGAGGCTTCCGGAAAATACTCATCGTCGGTCAGTTCAGCCAGGTCAGGGCGGACAAACTTGGCCATATACTTTTGGTTGGCGTTCATCGATGAGACAAACAGCTCGGCTTTTTCGGCCGATTCACGCTTGGTATCTTCGGCGAGCAGGTAATAACCGGTTCCTAGAACCCCCACCAGCGAGAAAACATAAACGAGAGCAAGAATAATCAGGATCCTCTTGCGAATACTCATATTTTTTAACATCTTAAGCTCCTACCTATGCCGATGGAATAGTGATTAGTTCTTGTATCGTTCAAGAAACGCGTTGCGGTCATCGTCCGGGACTTCTTTGGCCAACGCCAGAATGAAACCGTTGTAGCTCGATACCGGCATAGGAGCCCCGTTGGTGTGATTGACAGCTGAGGCCGCTTGCTCGGCGAGAATCGTTCCCAGCGGACCGATCAGTTCGATAAACGTTTCGACAACCTCAGCCACTTTTTCTGCAGCAACCGTCGGGCCATCGGGGGCTGGCGTTGCCGCTGGCGTTGCCACAGGCTCCTGTTTTGGTTCTGGGGACGATGTCGCGGGCGCTACGGGGATTGCCGTTCGCTCACCCACGGCCGCCAGCAATTTTTCGTGCAGCGGAAAATTGACTTTTTTACGGACCGGGTAGCCAGCAATAAAGTTTGTCCATTCCACCGTTTTGCTGCCGAGAGTTTCGATGACCAGTTCAGGAGCAAGTCGTCCATGAGATATGTGCACCGCCTGTCCATCTTCGACTAAAATTTTGCAGAGATGCACGTCACCATTAAACTTGATAACCAGTTGCCCTTGTTGTCCCTTAACGAGATGCTCACTTAATGCCTCCATCAGGGTCATCAAGCACCTCCCAACTGCTTTTTCATCTCCAGCAAGAGTTCCATCGGTTCGTAGGGCTTGGTGATGTAGGCATCAGCTCCCTGTTTTTTGCCCCAGAACTTGTCACTTGCTTCCGATTTCGAGGTCAACAGGATAATCGGGGTTTGTTTGTAATTCGGGTCGGTTTTAAGTGAACGACAGACCTGGAAGCCATTCTTCTCTGGCATGATGACGTCGAGGATAATCAGATCGAATCCCCCCTGGCGGGCCGTTGCTTCTGCAGCCAGACCGTCACGGGTCGTGACGACTTCGTGTGGAGTCGAACTGAGGACTTCCTGCAGATAAGCGAGCTCAGTTTCACTGTCTTCAGCAATGAGGATCTTGGCCATTTGTTTCTCCTTTAAGTTCACGGGGCAATTTTCTGAGGTCCATTTGAAAACCACAAAGTAGCCCGGGAATATAGATCGTGTTAAGTCCCCCTAAGGATCTGATAATGTCATGAGTATAAAGAGTTCTAATAATTTTTCAAGACGTTATATGAAAAAAATTTAAAAAAGTTTTACTTAGGATTGGGGGTGGAAAACGATGGAAAAATGGTGCTGATTAATAAGTAGTCGAAAACAATTGGGAAATTTGCTCTTTGGACACAGATTTCCCGGTTGCTGAAGGATCTGCAAACGATATCTTGCAGTTATGGCAGCTGAATGAGTTGTTGGCTTGAGTGGAGACGCTGATGTCAAAGGGGAGCTGGATAGTGCTCGGCGATGAGGGGGAGCAGCTCCTGGTAAACGGCAGGAACCCCACAAACCAGTAACCGGTCCTGATAGGGGGAGTACGGGGTCCCGCTCTGGTTGCTGCATCGACAGCCGGTTTCATCCAGAAACAGCAGCCCGGCAGCGACATCGTAGGGTTGCAGGTCACTTTCCCAGAACCCCTGCAGAGAGCCGCTGGCCACATAACAGAGGTCGAGAGCTGCAGCGCCAAAGCGGCGGATCCCCCGGCTGGCGTAGAGAACCTGCTCAGCACAGGGGAAAAAGTGTTTGGCCAGATCTTTGGAACGATAAGGAAAACCGGTACCGATCAATGCCCGTTTGAGTGGTGTGTCAACAACGGCAGGGCAGAGTTGCCCGTTGTGCTGCAAGCCGTGGCCGCGCCGGGCACTAAAGCATTCAGCTGAGGCCGGTCGTATAACGACACCAAGTTCGCTCCGACCGTCAATTTCCAAGGCAACAGAGATGCAGAACTGTTCCAACCCACTCAGGTAATTGGTGGTGCCATCGAGGGGATCGATAACCCAGCGTAGATTTATGTTGCCGCTGGTGCCGGTCTCCTCGCCGAAAAAACCGGCCTCGGGCAACAGCTTTTGTAAGCCCTCAATCAGCATCTGTTCAGACTGCAGATCGACCTCGGAAACAAACTCTCGGGCGACTTTCTCTTCGCCGCCGCCGGGTGGCAGAGTACGGAACCGGCTCAGCTGATAGTGGCCGGTCCGGTAAACCAGGTCGATAACCTGCTGGAGAAGCTGTTGCTCGATCATCGTCAGCTTACTCTTCTCGTCTGCTGACGATCCGGATATGTGGGCTGAAAGACTTCCGGTACTGGCGGATTTCGAGAATGATGATATTGATGATGCTGGCGATCGGCACCCCGATAATCATTCCCAGCACACCGTAGAGCTTGCCCCCCATGACAATCGCCAGGATCACCAGCAACGGGTGGAGATTGGAAACCCGCGAAATGAGGATCGGAATGAGAATAAAATTATCGAGTATGATCTGCGCAATCAGCAGGTAAACGCAAAGGATCCACCAGAATTGGCCTCCCATTCCCAGGTCGACCAGGGCGATGATCAGACCAGGGATCATGCCGACAATCGGACCGATATAGGGGACCAGGTTGGTCACTCCGGCAATCACCCCGAGGATCGGAGCATAGCGGATGTCGGTCAGCGACAGTCCCATCCAGACTACGATGCCGATGATCAAAGCTTCGAGTATCCGCCCCCGGATAAAATGCGCCAGCTGCCAACTGACATGATCGTAAATGTCGAGCACCATTTCAAAATAACGATTGGGAGTGAAGGCAATCATCCCACGCAGAATGCGGCGACTGTCGCGCAGAAAGAAGAACGAAAACAGCGGCACCAGCAGGAACAGGCTGCCGATGCGCATGGCCGATTTCGGTGTCTGGGCCAGGATCAGGCCGACCAGCCCTTCGGCTGAATGGCGTAGTTTATCAACAAAGTCATAGTCTTTGATAAAGGGAAGATGGGTATGGATGGTGCTGAGTTGAACATTGAAGTAGTCGATGGCCCGCCCGAAATAGCGGGGGAAATCGGCCTTGAGAGCCTGCATCATCCCTTCCCAATTGGGGGGGCCGATGATGAGAAATAAAGTCAGCAGCAGGATCGAGACGAGAAAGTAGACAATAAAGATACTGCTGGTGCGACCGATTTTTTCCTTTTCGAAAAACTGCACGGCCGGGTCGAGCACAAAGGCAACGATCAGTGACAGCAGGATCGGTAGAAACAAGCCATCGGTGGCGGTCCGCAGCATGCCGGTAACGGTAGATGCCGAGGAGAAGATGGCAATTCCCGAGGCGATTGCGGCGGTCAGGACCAGATACAACAGGACCACTTGGGCGCGGCTGAAACCGCCGGGTTCGGTCATGACTGAGGCTGCTCCCGTTCGCTGCCGGCTTGCTGGCGTTTCACTTCATTCAGCAGCAGGTGGGTCTGATGCAGCCGGTCACTGATGACCCGGGTCAGGCCGAGAAGGATTTTGGCTGAGATGGCCGGGTGTTTGCGGACTGCTTCGAGCATGTCGGAACGGAACAGTCCGACCAGCACTGTAGTTTCCGTGGTGCGGGCGGAGGCGATCCGCGGCCGGGATGCGGTCAGTGCGACTTCGCCGAAGAAATCCCCAGGTTCGAGGGTGGCCTGTTCGGTTTCCCGACCGTACTCATCGCGGGTGTAGATCTGCACCTGCCCGCTGCGGATGGCATACATGCCGGAGCCGATATCTCCCTCTTCGAAGACGATTTCGTCAGCTTTGTAATTGCGGACATGGACAATGGTTTCAAGAAAACTGAGTTCACGTTTTTTCAGTTTGCTGAAAATCGGCACGGTGCCGAGAAAATAGGCCAGGGTTTCTTCGTAGCCGTAGCCACGGAAAATGTTACTCCAGAATGGATTCACTGCACACCCTCTTGGTAAATTCATCAGATTTTTACCCGCGGCCAGTTGCAGCGGGCAGAAAGTAGTTATTATACCAGCCTGTTAATTGAGTACCAGATAAAAGATTTGTCGCCCGGCGCTCTTTATCCGGCCACCGATCTTGGCTATGCTAGGGAACATGATCGACATCGACTTAAGTAAATACCCGACCGCTCCCGGGGTCTACCAGATGATCGGGCCCGCTGACGAAATCCTTTACGTCGGTAAGGCCAAGCAGTTGCGTAACCGGTTGCGCAGCTATTTTTCGGTCGCCGGTGACGGCCGGGCGCATATTCCCTTGTTGATGCAGAAGGTGCAGCGGGTTGAGGTGATTGTCACCGATACTGAAAAAGAAGCCCTGCTGCTGGAAAATACGTTGATCAAAAAACACCGGCCCCGCTACAACATCGACCTGCGAGACGATAAAACCTATGTTTCGGTGCGTATCGATCTGCAGGAGGATTTCCCTGCTTTACAGATTGTGCGGCAGGTCAAAAATGACGGTGCACACTATTTCGGGCCATATTCTTCTGCCGGCGCGATTCGCCAAACCCTGAAAGAGATCTACCGGATCTTCCCATTGCGACATTCTTCCATAGAGCGGTGCAGTAAGCGGGGGCGGCCTTGCCTGTTTCACCAGATCGGCCAGTGCAGTGCGCCCTGCCATGGCAAAATAAGCCGGGGCGATTATCGGTTGCTGGTCAATGGCGTTATCGATCTGCTTGAGGGGCGTGAGTCGGAAGTTATCCGGCTGCTGCAGGCCCAGATGCAAGCGGCAGCCAGCGAGATGCGTTTTGAAGATGCCGCACGGCTGCGGGATCAGATTGCTTCGATCGAAAAAAGCGTCGAAAAGCAGAAGGTCGCCGATTACGGTGGCGGCAATCAGGACGTGATCGGCCTGCATCAGGATGGCGGTGAGGTTGAGGTGGTCCTGCTCTTCATCCGCCAGGGCAAACTGATCGGTCGACGCAGCTATCCGCTGCGCTGGACTCTCGACCTGTCTGAATTGCTGTCCGGATTTTTACAGGAGTATTACTCGCGCGACGTCATTTTGCCCGATCAGCTGCTGCTCCCCTTTGCACTGGAAGACAGTACGCTGCTCGCTGAATGGTTGACGGAAAAGCGCGGTCGGAAAGTTAGCCTGCTGGCGCCGCAACGGGGTGAGAAGAAACGCCTTTGCCTGTTGGCCGAACGCAATGCCTGTGAATCTTTCCGCCAGCGCGGCAGTCGGCGTGATGCGCGGGAGCAGTTGCTGGCGGAGTTGCAGAGTAAATTTCAGCTGACGCAATTGCCCCGGCGGATTGAGTGCTTCGACATCTCCAATGTTCAGGGCAGCCACGCGGTTGGCAGTATGGCGGTGCTGGTGGATGGCGAACCGGAAAAGGCTGAATATCGTCGCTTCCAGATCAAGACCGTGATCGGTGCCGATGATTATGCTTCGCTGGCCGAGATCGTCCGCCGCAGGTTGCAGCGGGGGCTCGCCGAGCAGAATCTGCCGCAGATGATATTGATCGATGGCGGCAAAGGCCAGCTCGGGGTTTTGTCCGAGGTTCTGGCTGAGTTCGGGCTGACGGGGCAGGTCGGAGCCGTCGGGATCGCCAAGAGTCGCGTGTTTGCCAACGTTCGGGGGAATGCGGTAGAGCGGAGTGAAGAACGGTTTTTTCTGCCCGGGCGAAAGAATCCGCTCAGCTTCCGCAGCGGCTCAGCAACCCTTTTTCTGCTGGAAAGGTTACGCGATGAAGCCCACCGGTTTGCCATCAGCTATCATCGTAAATTGCGCAGCAAGGCCCATTTGAGTTCTTCGCTGGAGCAGGTCCCCGGAGTCGGGCCGGCACGACGCAAAGCGTTGCTGAAATATTTTGGCAGTTTAAAACGGGTGCGCGCGGCATCTCTGGAAGAGCTGCAGCAAATGCCCGGGCTCCCTGAATCTCTTGCGGTGAGTATTTATCAGTTTCTTCACAACTAACGGCTAAAGCGGATTCAACAAGTGCTTAGGCGACCATCAGCTTCTGCCAGGGAATACTGTCGATAATGTATGGCAGTTGTGCATAGCGTAAACCGACTGCTGCCAGACTGCTCTTCAGTTGGGCGGTGCTGATTCTTTCCAGTTCGGTGCCGGCCAGATAGCGGCTGGCCAGCAGGTCGGCCAGGTAGATAATATGAACCAGGATTTGTCCGCGGACTGCAGGCTGTTCCGGGGTGTGGTGATATCTGATGACTGCCGACAGGGATTCCGGCAGGTCCCACTGGCGGGCAAGTTGTGTTCCTACCTGCATGTGGTTGAAACCGAATAGCCGAGTTTCCAGTTCCGTCAAATCGGCTGTTTTTTGCTCTAAATGCTGGTAGAAAAAGGGCAGTGTCTCAGTGACAAAGCCATCCAGAACAATTTTTCCGATGTCATGAATCAAGCCCGCCGTATAGGCCAGACCCGGTTCTACACAGCCGGTGAAAAAGGTGATCTCTTTGGCCAGATAGGCGGTTGCCAGGGCATGGCGATACAGGCCGCCTTTCATCAGCGCATAACCATTATCCTGATCGCTGTAAATGAAATTGACCGTCGCTGAGATGACAATTTCGAGGAGATTGTTTTCTCCCAGCAGCACCAGGGCCCGTTCGATCGAGTCGATATTTTTCGCTAAGCCAAAAACCGGGGAATTACAATATTGCAGTACCCGGGCGGCAATAACCTGATCCTTTTCGATCTCTGCGGCCAGATTGTCGAACTTTACATCACGTTCCTGACCCAAAATCTGCAGCACCTTCAGGGCCACCTGCGGAATCGGTTTGACATTGAAGATCGCTTGGTCGATCTGTTGCGGCGTGGGTTTGGCTGGCAGAGTAAAGGCTGAGCTGGTGTATTTGCTGGTGAACAATTTAATCGTCACCTGCCAGCGATCGGTATCCAGCAGCATGGAGCTGGGATTAAGGCCGCCAACGGCAACCTGTTTGATAGGGATCTGCTGCTCTGCCAAGAGTTGCAGAACCAGGTCCGAGAGCTCTTGTTCAGAATCCGGCTGCTGAGCCACGTCTCTCGGTTGGCCTAGCAGGATTCCTCCCGCCACCGAGGCGATCAGCCGATTTTTTTGCGCCCCTGAATCGATCAAAGCGTTGATAAAGTGATTCAGTCCGGAATCGGCATAGTGTCCAGGATGTCGTGCTGAGCTCCGTCCGATCGGTTTGCTCAGCAGTAAGTGGATTAAACCACCGACTTCAGCGACCTCATCGTACAGGGCGACGCCAACCCCGGAGCCTAAAAAGCCGCTGAGAAATCCCGAAGCGCCTGTTTTGATCTGGTAGCTTCCGGGGCTGACGAGTTCGCAATTGCTCTGCTGGTCTGCCGCAGGTATATTATGCCGCTTAAATAGCCGATTTGAATCTCTGCTTGGGAGCAGCATTGAACCGTTTTTATTATCCACTTATGCCGCCTTCTCATCAGCCCCTGATGAAGGGTTGTGTAAAGCTGGTTAGGTTTTTCCGAACTCGTTGTCTGCCAAGCTGAGCGCCTGTTTCGCCAGTGCAGGCGCGGACTGGCCCCAGCCAGTTAGGTTCTTGCTCTGTGCTGCCAAGTGCGGTTTCGACGGTGGTTGTTGAATCGTGAGCGCGCCCGTTTGTTCTTTAAGCTGGAAACGGTTGAGCATCTCCTGCAACCGGCCGACCTGTTCCGCCAATTGTTCTGCCGAGGCGGCGCTCTCTTCCGCACTTGTCGTGTTCAACTGGGTCACCTGGTCGATCTGGCTAATTCCCTGTGACACCTGGGAGATGCCTTGTGACTGCTCTTCCGAAGCCGCGGCGATCTCTTCGGCCAGGTCGGAGACCTTGGTCACGCCGGTGAGAATCTTTTTCAAAGATTCGGCCGTCTGCTGGGCGATGTTGGCCCCGTTCGCGGTCTTCTGCACCGACCCATCGATCAGTTCGGCAGTTTCCTGGGCGGCTTCGGCACTGCGTGCGGCCAGATTGCGAACTTCCTCAGCGACCACCGCAAAACCTTTGCCGTGTTGACCGGCCCGTGCTGCTTCGACCGCTGCATTCAGGGCCAGCAGGTTGGTTTGAAAGGCGATCTCATCAATAACCTTGATGATCTTGCTGATATTCTGTCCGGCCTCGTTAATGTCATCCATGGCCTCGACCATCTGCTGCATTTGCTTGTTACCCTGGTCGGCCGCCTTTTGGGCTTCGCTGGAAAGCTGATTAACCATGTTCGCGTTTTCTGCATTCTGCGTCGTTTGCGAGGCCATTTCCGTCATTGAATTACCGATTTCTTCCAGCGAAGCAGCAGATTCTGTTGACCCGGAAGACAGGGTCTGGGCAGCGTCGTTGCTCTGGATGCTGCCTGCGGCGATATTTTCACCGGCCAGTTGAATGTTCTGCATGACGCCGTTCAGGTCGACTTCTAGTTTTTTCAGCGCGCCGCGAATCTCATCCTCATCATCGTACGGCTTAATTTCGAAATTCAGGTTGCCACCGGCCAGCTTTTTCAGGGCGTCGATTATTTCGTTCTGCAGGCTGTCGGCAAATTTGTCCATGGCACGAGCCATGCGGCCGACTTCATCTTCCTGATCCATGTTCAAGCGCAGCCCCAGGTGGCCTTTTTCCATTTCTTCGATCATTTCAACCGCTTTGTGCATCGGTTTGGATATGGCCCGGGCGAGGAAGAAGACCAGCCCGCCAGAAACCAGGATAGTTAGCAACAGAACCGCCAGAACCGAGTTGAAAACCATATTCGCTTCAGCGGCCAGGTCATCGACATACATGCCACTGCCGACGATCCAGTTCCAGGTCGGATGTTTTTTGACGAAAGAAAGTTTCGGCTGGGGGCTTTTCATGCCCGGCTTCGGCCACTGGTACTCGACAAAGCCTGACCCGTGACTCTGGGTGACATTGACCATTTCGACAAACAGGGCCTTGCCGTCCGGGTCCGTTGAGCCGGAGAGGTTTTTCCCATCCAGCGCCGGTTTGATCGGATGCATGATCATCTTCGGTTCGGTATCGTTGATCCAGAAGTAGATGTCTCCTTCAAACCGCAGATTCTTGATCGCAGCCTTAGCGAGTTGTTGGGCCTCGGCCTCAGCCCGCTCAGTACTCACTGTTTTGCTGTAGTGGTCGATGATCCCCCAGGCGGTTTCGACGGCGGAAGTCAATTGCTGTTGACGGCCCTTGTAGAGTTGGTCGCTATAGCCGTTGTAGATCCATACCAGGCTGCAGCTGAAAATCACTATCAGGACGCTGGCGAGAAGGTAGATCTTTTTGCCGATGTTGAGGTTCTTGATGCTCATGTCTATTCCTGGGTCAGCCGGCTGTCAGCAAGCCTGGATTATTTACCGGGGTGCAAGGAGCATTTCCCTGATAAAGCTATGACTTTCATCGATCCGACACTGCTGGAGCAAATTCTTCAGTTCTGGTTTGCATTTGAGCTGCCCGAGCTGCAGAGGGTTCTTATCGTAGAGCAACAGGATCGGCAGACTGGCTCCGCGATGATCCTGTTCGTTCAGCATTTCGAGGAACTGCAGATGTTGTTCGGCGTTGATGATAACCAGCAGCTTGGCCGGGCAAGGGCTCTTTTGGCGCTGCAGCAGAAAGTTCAACGCTTCGTTACTCTCTGTAATATGAGTGACCTTGAAATTGGACAGACGGAACAGAAAAATCAGATTCTCTGCCCTCTCTGATGGTCGGGATAACACAATTAACTCGGAATGCTTTTGCATGGCTCCTCATTGGTTTGCATGAGAGTTCTGGAGGATGGTAAGAGCAAGCAGGATGCCAACACTGTGAGATATTTCTATATGTTTGAGATTGTTAATCTTTCTCTGGCGGGGGCGTTTTGATGTTTCTGGCGGGGGTGTAACCAGGGTTACGAAATGTTTTAGCTTGACTGGAAGAGTTGGTAGATCTTGAGGGTTTGGCTATGGGTAACCTGGGTTGCTGGCGTAGCTCTGGTTACGCCCCCTTTACGGGGGCAAAGTCTGCTGACTGATACTTCTTCAACCGCTTGCTCAGCGCCGGACGGGAAATGCCGAGCAGTGATGCGGCAATCGTCTGGTTGCCCTGTGCCCGCTTCAGCGCTTCTTCGACCAGCAGTTGACCTGCTTCCTCCAGTGTGGGAAGAGCCTCGCTGAACCGGAGTTTGGCCTGTGTCTTTGTAACCTCTATAGCTGTTGCAGTTGTGTTTTTCAGTCCGATCGCGTTGCGAAAACTGCTCGTTGAGAGGGTTCCTTTTTGATGGATGCCGAGCGCATTGGCAAGCATTCCCTCCAGTTCACGAATATTCCCGGGGAAATGGTAGGTTCCTAGCAGCACCGCGAGTTCGGCAGGATAATCGGGCGCAGGTTTGCCCAGTTCCGCAGAAAGCTTCTGCAGCAAGTGATGGAGCAACTGTGGCAGATCTTGTCGTAGTCGCAGTGGTGGCAAGGTAATTTGGTGTGTCGACAGTCGGTAATAGAGGTCTTTACGAAATTGACCTGCGGCGATCTGCTGTTGCAGGTCGGCATTGGTGGCCAGAATGACGCGAGCTTGCGATTTGCGCGGCTGATCGGCCCCGAGGGGGAGATATTCGCCCTCTTGCAGCAGGCGCAGGAGCTTGACTTGTGAGGACTGACTGAGAGCACCAATTTCGTCAAGAAACAGGGTGCCGCCAGCGGCACTTTCAATCATTCCTGCCCGCGCTTGCTCGGCACCGGTGAACGCTCCGCGGACATGACCGAATAGGGTGTCGGAAAAGACATTGTCATCCAGCCCCGCGACATTGACTGCCACCCAGGGAGCATCAGGCCGACTGAGTTTGTGGGCAGCCCGGGCGAACAGCTCTTTGCCGGTGCCACTTTCCCCTAGAATCAGGATCGGGTGCGGGCCGGTGGCGACCGCTTCCAGGTATTTGCAGATGGACAGGACCTGCGGATCCTGACTGATGATCTCAGTAAATGCTTCTGGATGTTGCAGTTCATTCGTGCTGAAGTGGCGGTTGAGTTGGCGGTTCTCCTGTTCTAGCTGCAGCATTTTGAAGGCGCGCATAATCCCGGCAACCAGCTGTTGCTGTTCAACGGTTTTGACAAAAAAATCGAAGGCTCCATGCTGCATGCAGCGCACCGAAAGATCGATCTGATTAATCCCGGTCAGGATAATGACCGGGATTTCCGGATAGCTGGCGACGATTTGCGGCAGCAATTCCTCTCCGGTGAGATAAGGCATGGTGATGTCGAGCAGAATCAGGTCGACCCGGTTTTCTTTCAGCAGTGACATGACGTGCCGACTGTCACTACAGCAGAGCGGTTCGGTGATGCCAGTGGAGCGTTCCAGCGCCAATGCCAAGCCATTCAGCCAGGCCGGTTCGTCATCGACCAGAAGTACAGAATATTTAGCAAAATTTTCCATCTTTTATTTATAACCCTTTTCCGGACCCGGAAAGCAGATGCGTGCAATTGTCCCCTGACCTGGGGTCGACTCAAATTCCAAGCGGCCCCGATGTTCTTTGATGATCCGCGCAGAGACCGACAGGCCGAGCCCGGTTCCGCCCGCTTCGCGCCGGGTGGTAAAAAATGGATCTGTTATGTGCTTTAGCTGCTCTGGTGAAATTCCGCGGCCCTCATCACTGATGCACAGGCAGATCTCTTTAGCCTTTGTATCCTGAGTGGTTTTGATTTCGATTTTCTGCTCGCGGTCGGTCAGTGCCTCGCAGGCATTGACCAGCAGGTTGACGATCACCTGCTCGATCCGTTGCGCCGAACCTGGTAACAGCGGTATTGCGACAAGGTACTGTTCGCTGAATCTGGTGGTGGCTTTTTTCAAATGGTTGTTCGTCAGGCGGACTGCAGTTGCTGCTGATTTGTTCAGGTCGAACCGTTCGTCCTGTTCTAAGGTTTCCTTGGCGGCAAATGATTTCAGATCCTCAACGATCTGTTTGATCCGGCGGGCACTGTCTTCTGTTTCACCAAGCAGTTGCGGGAAGGCGGCTGCCGCCCGGGTAACCGATAAACCACCCAGCTTTTGTGTCGACCCTGACTCCTGATGCAGTGTGATGCTGTCCATGACATAATCATGAATAGTCGGCAGGTTGAGCAGAATCAGACCATTTGGGTTGTTGATTTCGTGGGCCACCCCGGCCGCCAACTCTCCAAGTGAGGCGAGCCGGCTGCTGCGATCGGCTTCTCTGCGGAGGCGATTTTTTTCACTGATATCCTCAATGATTATTATCACACCGTTGATGGCCCCGGCTTTGTCGCGCAGGGGAGCCGTCGAGGCACTGATGTCGACCAAGTGACCATCTTTGTGGCGGCGGGACAATTCAAGCCCTTTGAAATCATGTCCTTGCAATGCCTGGGACAGATTGTATGCGGACTCTTCTTCTTTCCCGGGCACTGCCAACGGGTAAGGCTGGCCGATGATCTCGTCATGTTGCCAGCCGAAGGTCTCTTCCGCTGCCCTGTTCCAGAGGGTGATGTTCGAATCGTTGTCGATCGCCAGAATGGCCAGTGGTGCGGCGCTGAAAAGTGCTTCTAGGGTTTGATAGGTGGCGCGCAATTTTTCTTCGGAGGCCTTCCGCTCGCTGATGTTGCGCATGATCCCGCTGATATGAGCCGGTTGCCCGAAATTGTCCCGGTGCAGCATCGCATTGATTGAATAGTAGATATTCTTTTGGTTGGCACCGGCCATTAGAACTTCATGGTCTTCGATCCGTCCATCGGCTAAGAGGGTCGCTATGAGCTGCTCGCGTTGTGCGGGAATCACATAGTTCTCCCAGACATTTTTACCAAGCAGATCATCCCTTTTGTAGTTTGCGCTTTTTTCAACTGATGGGCTGATTTCCAGCAGGGTGCCGTCAAGGCTGGTTTCGAAGTAGATATCCTGCAGGTTTTCATAGATGGAACGGTACTTCTCTTCGCTTTGAGTCAGCTGCTGTTAGGTTCGTTCCAGGGCCAAGGTTCGGTGGGAAATAATCTCTTCGAGGTGTTCGCGGTATTGTCGGTTTTCCTGGCGCAATCTAGCCTGTTCGAGAACTTTGTCCACGCTGTGTTTGAGAACCAGCAGGTCATCTATCGGTTTGAGCAGGAAATCTGCCGCGCCCTGGCGAAGGGCTTCGATGACATCGTTTATTCTGCCGGTCCCGGAGATGACAATCACCGGGATGTCGCTATCCAATTCCCGTACCTGTTGGAGAAAATCGAGGCCGCTAAGTTTGGGCATCCGCAGGTCAAGCAGGATCAGATCGGGGCGCTGTCGGTGGAAAAGTTTCAACCCTTCCTGGCCGTCGGAAGCTTCCAAGACCAGATAGTCCTAGTCCTCCAGGAATAGTTTGATACTCGATCTGACACCCTTGTCGTCGTCGATGGTGAGGATACAGTGTGGGCCATATTTTTTGCTGAGTGGCTCAGGCTGTGACACGGTGAACTCCCCAATAGAATGTTAGCAAAAGTTTAATTTTAGCAGGGGAGGGAGTGGGTGCAAGATTATTCCTATCAGGTATGAAAAAAGCCCCCGGGGTTCCCGGGGGCCTTGTTGGTATAGTTAGGTCCTTAGTTAAGCTTATTCGACAGCAACGCTGGCATCTTCGATGATGACATTGTACTGGTAGCCGTAACCGAAGTCTTTGTCGAGAGTCAGTGGGCCGCTAACGACAACTGTGTCACCAACGTTGGCAGTCGCGCTGGTTGTGACGGTCAGATCGTGTGTCCCAGCGGCTTCATCGCCACTGCCATCCTGAATGTGCAGCCAGTTCTTGCCCATGATCTGTGAGCTGACCTTGACGACCTTGCCGCGCAGGACTACTTCTTTGCCGCCCAGGTTGGCTTTGTCGCCGAAGATTTCACCGACGGTGACACCGCCTTCTGCTTTGGTGATATTCGACAGGTCTACGTCGGTCGGTGTGGCTGCGACAGTTTTTGCCGATTGATCTTCGGGCATTGCTGCGCCGGAAGCGTCCGGGGTGCTCGGTGCGCTGGCGTTGAGGACCGAGTCAACAAAGTAGACGACCGGAAAATCGCGATCGAGGGTTTTGCTGTGGTAGTTTTGCATCGGCATACCGTCAGGGACGACAACTGAATCACCAACGGCGACGGTAAAGGCCGGTGCGGCTGCCCAGATTTTTTCGGTTCCACTGTCGACCTGAACATAAGTATAGCCAGCTGCGTCCACGGTCTCGGTTACGGTACCGCTGGTGCCACCCGTCTTGTTAGATGCAGGGGCTGTCATGGCAGCAGGAGACGGTGCCTGGGGAGCCTTGGCCGCAGTCGCGGCTGGTTTATCTTCGCTACAGGCAGTCAGGAACAGGGCAGCAAGGGCGATGGTCATTAGGGTCAATGTTTTTTTCACTACGATATCCTCCGGAAAAAGAGCCGCTATTCGGCTTTGTTTATCACGCTACCGGCAAAACATAACATAGCAGGTAATTTATGTTCAAGAGCTTAGACGCTCTTCATTGCGTTTCTGTGGGATTGCACAGAAGACGTCCGTATAGATGAGTAACGTGGCGTAATTGCTCGGTTATTTCGCGGGAAGTCTGGCCCTCTTGCAGGCGCCATTGCCAGTTTCCTCGCGCTGTTCCAGGCCGGTTCATACGTGATTTGCCGTCCAGGCCGAGGAGGTCCTGCAGCGGAATGACTGCCAGCTTGGCGACACTGGCCAGAGTTGTTTCAATCAGTGTCCATGGCATATCCCGACAGGGGCGTTTCAGGTAATCCCTGACCTGCTGCTTGCCTTTGCTGTCGAGTGCTTGCCACCAGCCGAGACTGGTGTTGTTGTCATGGGTACCCGGATAGATAACCGAGTTGGGCACGTGGTTGTGCGGCAGGTACGGGTTGCTCGGGCCTGAGTCAAAAGCAAACTGCAGGATCTTCATCCCGGGTAGATTGAATTGGTCGCGTAGCTCCTCGACATCGGCAGTGATGACGCCGAGGTCTTCTGCTACGATCGGTAGCTCGGTAAATTCAGCCTCTAGCCGGGTAAACAGTTGTTCGCCAGGGACCTCAAGCCAGCTGCCGTTAATGGCGGTTTTCTCTTCCGCCGGAATTGCCCAGCAGGCGGCAAAACCACGGAAGTGATCGACTCTCACCAGGTCGAAAAGTTGCAGATTCCAGTGGAAGCGAGAACACCACCAGGAATAGTCGTCCTGGGCCATCTTCTCCCAGTCATAAAGGGGATTGCCCCAGCGTTGCCCGGTTTTACTGAAATAATCGGGTGGAACTCCTGCGACCAGGGTCGGTTGATCTTCCTCGTCGAGATAGAACAGCTTTCGGTTGGACCAGACATCAGCAGAGTTTTCGGCGACAAAAATCGGCAGATCGCCGAAAATTTCCACCCCTTGTTGGTTGGCATAGGTTTTCAGTTCGAACCATTGCTCAAAAAAGACGAACTGGAGGTATTTGTGCCAGGCGATTTCCTCCTGCAGCTGAACACCCCATTTATGCAGGGCACTTTGCCGTCGTTGCCTGATCTCTGCCGGCCATTGTTGCCAGCTGTTATTCTGCTGCTGCCGCATCGCCTCAAAGAAGCAGTAGTCGTTCAACCAGTAAGCCTGTTCGCGGCAGAACTGTTCGAACTTCTGGTGCCGGCTAGCGTTTGTCCCCTCTGCGAAACGAGCACTTGCCAGGCGGAGCAAGCTCAACTGTTTTTCCGCTTTTGTATAATCGACCGTATCGCTGCTAGCTACTGAGGGCGGCAATTCTTTCTGGCGCAGATCTCCCAGCTCAACCAGTTTTGCAAGGTTGATTAATAGTGGATTGCCGGCAAATGCCGAATAGCAACTGTAGGGACAGTTTCCATAGCCGGTGGGGCCAAGGGGGAGAATCTGCCAGACCGATTGTCCGGCTGCGACCAGCCAATCAACAAAAGCGTACGCCTCTTGTCCAAGGCTTCCGATCGGTTGTGAGCCGGGCAGGGAACTTGGGTGTAGCAGAATACCACTACGGCGGTTATTGAACATGGTGCCTCCTGATTCGGTCTATGGCTTTTAGCAGCGGCCGTCTGCTTTTCAGGCATAAAAAAAGCTCTCCGCTGTGCCGGAAAGCTTTTGCTTGTAAAAATTGAAAAGGCTTAGGAGTTATTGCCGAAGTAGTTTTTGATCAGTTGGGCCATCTCTGCGGATCTGAACGGTTTGGTGACATATTCATTCGCACCGGCGTTTTTTCCGCGTTCTACGTCTTCGGTGGTTTTTTTCGCCGAAAGCATAAAGATTGGCATATCGGCGGTTGCCGGGTTATTTCGAATATGTTGACAGATTTTAAAGCCATCCATATCGGGCAGAATCACATCCAGCAGGGCCATATCCGGTTTTTCCTGGGCCAGGACTTTAAGGGCCTCTATCCCGCTGCTGGCTTTTAGTGGCTCATAGCCGAGCAGTCTCAGCATGGTGGTCGCCAGTTCCAGTATCGGCTGACTGTCATCTACGACAAGAATTTTCTTTTTCAAAAGTGCAACCTTCCCCTCCGGCAAATCTTCAATTTTATCAAATCGGCTTAAATATAAATGCTAGCTCATGATGAAGACTTTCACAAGCAATATGATTAAATTCTCTCGCGCTACGCGTTCTCCTGTCAAGTACCATCGGTTCAGGGCCTGATCAGCCGACCCGACTGTATCTGGACCTCAGCAATTTCCAGCATGTTGGTCACCCGACCCACTTTGAGCTGGTCTTTCAAATGGTAGTATTCGAGGCAGAGCCCACAGGAGGCAATGTCGACTCCTCGGCAAGAGAGCTGATTGAGGGCTTCGAGCGTTTCCGAACCGGAGCAAGCCAGTTTGACCCCGGTATTCACGAACAGAATCTTGTCAGGCAACGGGTCGAGCTCAAGCAAGGTTGCAATGAAATTCTTCAGTAGAATCTGACCGAACTCGGTGTCGCCCTGTCCCATCTGGTCACTGCCGCAATAAACGACGGTATCTCCGGCAATCACCGGGCTTTCCGAGACTGTTTGCGGCTCAGTGCTAGAGGGAGTTAGTGTCAATCGAAAGGCCTGCCCTACATCTTCCCCGCTGACCAGATAGCCCATTTTTTCTGCCAGACGGCCAACATTCTCTTTTGCCATTTGATCACCGACCAGAATAGAAAAGGTCTCATCCGGCTTGGCCAAGAGTTGTTTGCGTGTTTCGACCACCGGGTGTGGGCACTGGAACTGGCTATAGTCGAGTTCGATCATTATTTCTTCCTTCTGCTTTGAGCGATAAACGCTGTACGGGTGTTTCCATAAGCTGCTGTTGAATGTGCTGTCTCCCCGGAAGTTTACCGAACATTGGTCATGCCGGCACGCTGCAAATTCACCAGCTGGCGACTATGTTTTCAATCTTGCCGATCTATATGTTCGACGTATTCGGCCAGGCTACGGAAACCGAGGAGGCGGGCCAGTGGCGGCTGCAACACAAATGGCAACAGGAGAAAGTAGATTGCTGCAGCAACCGCACTGAGTACCACCGACAGGTGAAAGGTCAGATACAGCCCTGCGGCGGCAAGCAATATCCAGCTGGCATCGAGTAGCAGCTTGCCGGCCGCTGAAGATGGGTAGAAGACCTTCAATCCTTCCGGGTTCAGCTTGCGGCACATGAAACTGTAATTGTGAATGATGCCGGCGCAGATCAGCAACACTGCCGCCAGCGTCGCGCTATTCAGCATCTGTTTCCTGCTTTAATATCAATTTTACCACCGTTTCGACGTGGGCGGTCTGCGGGAACATATCGACCGGCTGGACCTGGTCGATCCGGTAGCCACCATCGACCAGCCACCGCAGATCGCGGGCCAGGCTGTCGGGGTCACAGGAGACGTAGATGATCTGCCATGGCCGCAGTTGACACAGCGCCTGCAGCAACTCCTCTGTGCAGCCCTTGCGCGGCGGGTTCAGGGTCGCCAGCTGCACGGTTTCGACCTGGGCGGCCAGCTTTGCCAGTTCTGCAGCGGCATCGCCGGCAATGAAGCGGCAGTTGTCCAACCCATTCAACCGGGCATTGTCAGCCGCGTTGCGCACCGCTTGGTCGACATACTCAATGCCGATAACGTCTCCGGCATCTTTTGCCAGGTGCAGGGCGATTCCGCCGATTCCGCAGTAGAGGTCGACAGCAACATCTTTTCTCTGCAACGCGGCCCACTGGCGGACCAGTGCGTAGATTTTGGCCGCCTGCAGGGTATTGACCTGAAAAAAGGCCTCCGGGGCAATCCGCAAGCGGATATCGCCAATCCTGTCGATCAGGTCCGGAAGGCCGTGCAGTTTTAAGGTTTCCTGGCCGAGGATGACGTTGCCGGTTGAACTGTTGACGTTCTGATGGATAGCGATCACTTCCGGGACCTTGTTCATCAGCCGCTTGCCCAGTTTCGGCAGCTGCTGCAGATCACGAAAGTTGCTGACAAAAGTGACCATCGCCTTATCATTGGTCGGGCTGACACGGATCAGCAAGTAGCGCAACAGGCCGTTTTTATGCCGGGTGCTGTAGACTGAAATTCCCAGGTGTTGTACTTCATTGCGGACCACGTTGATGATTCTATTGATCAGCGGATGATGCACCGGGCAGTCGCCGGTATCGATCACCTGGTGGCTGCCACGCTGATAGAGGCCGATCTGCACCTTTTCCCGTTTGCGGCCGAACACCAGCTTGGCGCTGGCCCGGTAAGTAAGCGCCGGATCAGAGGGCAGGGTCGGCTGCACCAGTTCATCCTGCAGCAATTTATACTCAGCCAGGGCCCCCGCCACGCGCTGCTGCTTGTAGTCGAGTTGGGCCTGGTACTTCATGCCGATCAGCGGGCAGCCCAGACACTCCAGCTCTTTTTTGCAGGGATTGTTGGCCGTGCGCTGCGGCGCATTACGCACTACTTTACGCAGCTTGGTATAAAAGTGCGTACGCCCCTCGTGCTCGACTTCGGCTATCACCGTTTCGCCCGGCAGCGCACCCTGCACCAGTGCAGTTTTGCCTTCGTACCTGGCCAGACCGATCCCTTCGCTGTCGAGGGCGTCGATGGTCAGTTTCAGGGTATTGCGCAGCTTTGGTTTGTTTAGTTGTTTCTTTTTCACAAAAATGTCGTTTCTCTTGTAGATGCTAAAGGGACAGGCAGGGTACTCCTGGAGCAGGGTTGCTGTCAAACTTCAGCGCTCTTGATTGTCGACAGTAAAGTCCGGTAGACTCTCCGCTGTTGATAAGAGTAGCAAATCATTAAAGGAGTTCGGCCGTTGCGACGTAAATCCCGTCAGATCAAACTTGGATCCCTTGCTGTCGGTGGCGATGCGCCGATCTCTGTGCAGTCGATGTGCAACACCGATACCCGCGATGTAGCGGCAACTTTGGCCCAGATCGATGCGCTGCAGCAGGCCGGTTGCGAAATTATCCGCTGTGCGGTTCCGGATCAGCAGGCCGCTGATAGTCTCGGAGCAATCAAGCAGGGCTGTGAGATGCCGCTGATCGCCGATATCCATTTCGACTATAAGCTGGCGCTGACCGCTGTTGAGCAGGGGGTGGACGGACTGCGCCTCAACCCCGGCAATATCGGTGAACGCTGGAAGGTTGAGGAGGTGGTCGCTGCCTGCCGTGAACGGCAGGTGCCGATCCGCATCGGTGTCAACGGCGGTTCGCTGGAAAAAGAGCTTTTGGCGAAATACGGCCATCCGACCGCCGAAGCGATGGCGGAAAGCGCGCTTGGCCACATTCGCATCCTCGAAGATCTGAACTACCAGGAGATCAAGGTCAGCCTCAAGGTGTCCGATGTCCGCCGCACCGTCGAGGCCTACTGGCGTTTGGCAACGCAGGTCGATTATCCACTACATATCGGCATTACCGAAGCTGGCACCACCTGGGCCGGAACGATCAAGAGCGCTGTCGGCCTCGGCAGCCTGCTTTACGAGGGGATCGGCGACACCCTGCGGGTCTCATTGACCGGTGACCCGGTCGAAGAGGTGCGGGTTGGTTTTGAAATCCTCAAGTCGCTGGAACTGCGCGAACGCGGTCCGGTGTTTGTCAGCTGCCCGACCTGCGGCCGCTGCCAGATCGACCTGATCGAAATCGCCGAGGAGGTTGAGCAGCGGCTGCACGACCTGCCGAAACCGCTGACCATCGCGGTGATGGGCTGTGTGGTCAATGGTCCCGGCGAGGCGCGTGAGGCTGATCTGGGGATCGCCGGTGGCAAGGGGCAGGGGTTGCTGTTCTGCAAAGGCGAGGTGCTGCGCAAGGTGCCGCAGGAGCAGCTGGCCGATGCGCTGGTCGAAGAAGCCTGGAAGATGATCGAAGATCTTTCGGCAGAGGATTGATTCTGCCGATGCAGATTGTCCTGCTCGAACCCTTCATGGTCGGTTCCCATGCCGCCTGGGCCAAGGAGTACGCCGCCC
>CALZHQ010000015.1 GCA_945787295.1 uncultured Desulfuromonadales bacterium | reverse complement strand
CACCCTGACCGGCGCCGCTGATGTCGACACCCTGCACCGCTCCGACTGCGGGCTGTGTCATAATTACACCGGCACAAAGCTGAATGCGGCCATTGTTCGTCAGGTGATCGAGCAAGGGGTGAGCGGCACCCAGATCAGTTGTCTCGACTGCCACGACGGTCACTCATCGCATACTCACACCGTCGAAGTCGGACCTGGAGACCTCTCCTACGCTACTCCGGGTCAGCTCTGTAGTGTTTGTCACGTGGTCTCTAACTGGACTGAGATCGAAGGCACTGAACATAATGTCGCCACTAACGGCGCCGGTTCCTGTGCCACCTGTCACAACAGCCCGCGTCAGGAAGTTATCGACGCCATCGCCCTGAAAGCAAATCCGACCAATTGTTTGAACTGTCACTCCGACAAGCTGTTGACTGTCCACGGTAATGCTGACCATGTGGCTCTCGGCTATGTTACTGGCGGCACGACCTATTGTCTGAATTGTCACGATATCGGTGTGGCGGTTAACGGGACAGTGCTCACTACCCATATGAGCAACTGTAGTCTCTGTCATACCAGCGTGCCGGCCCTGCAGCCTGGTGTTCCGGTTGGCGGCGGTGATTGTGCCAGTTGCCATACCGACACCTGGGAGTTGACCCATTTCACCAATCCTCCGAGCCACAACAGTCTGGTTCAGGTGGCCACGAGCGGTTGTGGCGACTGTCACAGCAATCCGCCGCCGCTCACCGATGCGGCCGATCCGAAGGTGCATAACGCCTGTGCCAGCTGCCACGACACCTTCGGTGGTCTGGTCAGCCTGGCGATCGGCCAGGACTTCACTACCGGCGGCGACTGTGCAACCTGTCATACCGGCACCTGGGAAGCGACCCACGTGACCGCCCCGAACCATGGCATGATCGTGACTGTTGCTGGCACCAGCTGTGGGACTTGTCATGATGATACTTTGGTCAGCGCCGCTGCCAATACTCACAACGCCTGCACCAGCTGTCACGACGCCAGCACAGGAGCCTTGGTCAGCCTGGCAATTGGCCAGTCGGCCCCAGGCAACTGTGTGACCTGTCACACCGGCACTTGGGAGAATACCCATACCACCAATGCCCCGAGCCACACTTCACTGGTTCAGGTCGGGACAACCAGCTGCGCAAGCTGTCACAACACTCCGCCGCCGTTGACCGATGCGCTCGATCCGAAGGTGCACAATACTTGCGGCAGCTGTCACAACGCAGATGGCAGCCTGAGAAGCCTGGCGGTTGGTCAGGACTTCGTTACTGGCGGCGACTGTGCCAGCTGCCATGCCGGTACTTGGGATGTGCTCCATACGACCGTCCCGGACCATGTGTCCCTGGTGACCGTCAGCGGGACCAGCTGTGGCAGCTGTCACGACGACACCCTGGTCGGCGTGCAGTCCCATCTCGACTGCACCAGCTGTCACGACGCCAGCAGCGGCGCTCCGGTCAGCCTGGCGATCGGCAAGGACTTTACCATCGGCGGCAACTGCCAGACCTGTCACATCGGCACCTGGGAGTTGACCCATACCACCAACACTCCGAGCCACAACACGCTGGTGACTGTTGCGACCAGCAGCTGTGCAGGCTGTCACAACGATCCGCCGCCGCTCACTGATGCGGCCGACCCGAAGGTGCACAACGCCTGTGGTAGCTGTCACTCCGCCATCGGTGGTCTGATCAGCAGCGCGGTGGGCAAGGATTTCACCACCGGCGGCGAGTGTTCCACCTGTCATGCCAGCGGCTTTGACACCATCCATGCAGCCCATGCACACACGGTTGCGTTGGGAGCAGGAGATCTGTCAGAAGGTAGTTCCTGTGGTGTCTGCCACGTGGTTGCCACCTGGACTGAAATCGAGGGCACCGAGCATAATGTTGCGACCAACGGGGCGGGTTCCTGCGCCACCTGTCACAACAGCCCAAGGGCCGAGGTCGTAACCGCCATTGCGACTGGCGCAGACCCGACCAACTGTCTGGATTGCCACTCTAATAACTCTACAAATCATTTTGACTGTAACAGCTGTCACGCGACTTACGGTGTGGATCATACCAGCGCTAACGAAAACGCCACGATCCATGGCGATCACGTCGCTTCCAGTTATGTCAGTGGCTGTACCGATTGTCACAGCAATGCTGGGCCTGGTCATGCTGATCATTTCAACGGAATTGTTAACTTTAACAATACTGCGATCAGCAACACGGATAATTACGACAGGGATGCCGGCAACTTCGACGGCACCTGCGCGACCAACAGCTGTCACGATTCCGATGCCAACGAATGGGGCGCGGGCAACCTCGGTGGCGATGCCTGTATCGATTGCCACTCGGCTTCCGGCAAACTGCTCGACCAGGGCGGCTACCCGCCGACCAGTGCTGAGCACGCGGCACACCTGGCTAACAATACGATCTTTGCCCCGGCCAGCGACTGTAATCTCTGTCATGGCACAGGTGCAGTGAACGGCGGCCATGCTAACCATATAAACAATGGTGCCAGCATCGACCTGGGAGGTTCGATCACGACTTATACGGGCGGTGATTGTACCAACAGCTGTCACGTTGCCGCCGCTGCTGGTTCCGATGACTGGACCGGTAATGTGAGCCTGAACTGTAACGATTGCCACAGCAGTGGTCTGTCCCTCGATGGCGGTGGTGAGTCCGATCTGTCGACCTCGGTCGGTCCGAATTCCGGTCGCCACGATGATCACACCACCAGCGCACATGCAAGCCTGGCCAGCAACTGTACCGACTGTCACGGTCATAGCGGGACCTTGGGCAACTCGGGCACCACAGGCCACGTTAACGGTTTGATGACCAATGATGGCGTCAACCTGACCACCATCTCCAGCCCCGATTGCACCAACGTCTGTCACGACGTGAATCCGGGCACCGATGGTGATTGGCTCGATACCCTGCCGCTCGCTTGTCAGGACTGCCACAGCGGCACTTACGTCGGTGGCCTGCCTGCCAGCGGTCTTCACGGCGCCAGTAATGCAACCGATCACACCGGCGCCGGCTTCACCTGTGCATCCTGTCACGACGCATCACCGAGTGCCGGTCATATTAACAATGTCACTCAGGACTCGACCCAGATCGCCTATGCCTTCAACGGCGCCAACGTCCTCTCCTACGACCAGGCTGTCGGTTGTGCCGCAACCGCCGCTTGTCACCAGGATGGCGGTAACTGGAACCGGAAGTGGGTTGGTGTCACCGACCTCGCCGTTACTCAGGCGATGAACCCGGGTGATCCGGTTTGTGACAACTGTCACGGTGACTTCGTCAGCGGTTTCCGCTCCGGCGTCAGCGGTCGTCATACCGGTGTTGACGAAGATAACGATATTGTCAACAACCACCAGGGCGATCAGCCCGGCAACGACTGTTATCTCTGCCACGGCTGGCAGCATGCCGCCTATACCGCCATCACCGGTCCGGAAGCGCACCGCGACAGCAAGATCCAGGTCAACAGTGCCGCCAAGGTCGGGTTCGTGGATAACGGCGAAACGGTTGGTTGTTCGAACTGTCACGCGGCAAATGATGGGACCGATGATGAGCAGCACGCATTTGTCGATACTCTGAATAGTACCATCGACCCGAGCGACAATGACGTTGACACCGCGGTCGACAAGTGGGGCCGTCAGCAAATCGAAGGCCCTGAAGGCAGCTGCGACAGCTGTCACGGTGCTCTGGCCGGCGGCCTGCACGGCAACGCTTCTGAGAATGCGACCCTGCACGCAGCCCACAATGCCTCCGGCTACATCGACAGCGGGGTCCCGTATGTCGAGGGTTCCGCAGCGACCTACGATAACTGTAATACCTGCCACGGTCATAACGGCAGTGGCGCGACCCATAACAATGGCACCGTGAACTTCGGTGGCCAGATTGCAATCGTCGCTTACGATTACGACAAGACCATCAGCTTCGGCGGCAGCTGTGGCGCGACCAACGGGTGTCACGACTCCGACCCGGGTGAATGGGCTTCCGGAGATCTGAGCACTGGCGGCGACGATGCTTGTGTCGATTGCCATGGTTCGACTGCCGGATACTTCGCGACCCTCGGTGGGACCTGGCCGGTGACCAGTGGCGAGCATACCGCTCACCTGGCCAGCGACACCTACGTGCCGAATGACTGTACTGATTGCCACGGTGCTGGCGCTGCGACCGGTGCTCACGCAGGTCACCTGAACGAGGCAATTACTGTCGCCAGCGAAGTCAGCTCTTATAACATTGGTGACGGGACCTGCGCCAACAGCTGTCACACAGTTGTCAACGGCCGTGACTGGACAGCAGGCAACTCACTCGCCTGTGATGACTGCCACGCCGCGTCCAGCAAGTCGCTGTATCGCGACCGGACCGGAGCTGCGCACCCGGCTCACGTCGATACTACTGTGGACCCAACGGTTTACGGCGGCCTGGGCAACAACTCCACGCAGACCCAGTACAACTTCAACTGCGGCGAGTGTCACCCGACCAATAGCGCGAACCACCTCAATGGCGGTGTCGCGGAGATCAAGGCCAGTATCACCTACGACGGCGGCAGTAACCAGTGTAGCAACGTCTACTGCCACAGCTACGTCGATGCCGGCAATACCCGCCAGTACCAGACCACACCGGCCTGGGACGGCCCCGGGTTCGGCGGCGATTCCTGCGCGTCCTGTCACGGTAACTCGCCGGCAAGTAACGCACACCACCGGCATGAAGTGGGCTTCCACTACGATTCCATCTACTCCGGTTTGACCGGCTTCCTGCCGGTGACAGATAGCGACAGCTACGATCCGGGTCTTGATGACACCATCAAGGATCAGCTGCGTGGCCATGGCGGCAATATCGGTGGTGGCACCGGAATCTCGACCTCGACGACGATCACCTGTTATGTCTGTCACTACGACACGGTCAAAGGTTCGTACAACGCCAACAACACCACCTGTGTCAACTGTCATATCGCGGTGCCAAGCCCGACCGCACAAGATATGGCGGTCGGTAACGCGGCCCTGGATATCTTCGATAAGAGCAAACATGTCGACGGCATCGCCGATGTCATCTTCTTCGACCAGAAGGTCCGTTCCAAGGCGCAGTTACGCGGTGACCTGAACGATGTTCCGGAAATCAGTAACAACTGGACACGCGTGAACGATTACAAGGCGGTTGATGGTATTTCCTATGATGAACAGCCGGACACTCTGGTGAATCTGACAACCTGGAACAGTGGAGATAAGACCTGTACCTCGTCCTGCCACCTCTGGGAAGAGGGCCGGGTCGACAAGGTGCCGGTTGATTGGGAAGGCGGCAGTATCATGTGTATCGACTGCCATACCCGGTTACCGCAATAGGGGGGGATTATGATGACCAAACTGACTCAGAAGCCTCTCGCGATGAACGATAAAGGAAGCCAAATGAACCGGATGCCTAACCCAACAAAGATCAGCAGAGAAATGTCATGGATGAACGCTCTAGCGATCTTTCGCAATGGTGAATTGAATATTCTGTTACTGCTGTTGAGCCTACTGGTGCTGATATCGCCGGGGCGGGTGCAGGCTGCAGTTCCTGATGTCAATCCGTCAGGTGCTTACATCGAGGCTGAAGACTATCTGAGCATGGGAGCTCCTAACCCCTGGGCTTGGGGTGTTCAAACCAACGTGTCCGGCTTTCAGGGCACAGGTTACCTCTATTCCACGAATGGTGGAACCGGGACGCAGCCGAACGGCTCGCGGATCGATTTCCCGGTTAACTTCACCAGTGGTGGCACCTACCGTATGTGGTTGCGAGCCCGTGATCAGGCTGGCAATGGTGGTGGTGACTCGACCTTCTGGGGGGTCGACGGCGTCGTCATGGGCGCTCTGACCGAAGGGACCGACAATACCTGGTCCTGGACCACCCGTCTGCAGAATGGTACCAACACGGCGAGCATTTCCGCCGGTAATCATACGATTAACCTCTGGCCGCGGGAAGCGGGGCAGCATACCGACTCGATTTTCATTATTCGCACCGACCAGACACTGCCGGCGAATATTTCTGAAGCCAGTACCGCCGGCGTACCGACCGGACACAGCGCCCTCGATTTCTCTGGGAGCGGTCCAGGTGCAGGCTATGTTACGTTTCCGGAAGGTCAGTCGATCAATGGCGGGCCGATCACCTTGCTCGATACCACCGTTTCTGGCATACCAGGGTCCCAGCAGCTTGAATACCAGACTGATCTGAGTGGTCTGCAGTATCGTGCTCTGGGTGGCCAGACAGACGGCTTCCCCGGTTTTGCGCTCAACAGCAAGTGGACCAAGACCGATATCGGTGGAGATAGTACCACGGCGCCGACAGCCAACGACGGGTCCGCGACCCTGTTCGGGGCAGGAGCCAATATCTGGAGTACCCGGGACTTCTTTTCCTATCTCTACCAGAACCCGGTTTCCGGAGATTTTACCATCGATGTCAACGTCAGTTCGCTGATCAGCCAAAACACCTACACCAAGGCCGGCATCATGGTGCGTCAGAGCTTGACCGCCAACAGCAAAAATGTTGCTGCCCTGGTCACCGGAGGTGCCGGTTCCCGGATTCAGTATCGGGCAACCGACGGCGGGAGCACGACGAATGCGACCGGCAGCAATGGGCTCAGCGCTCCGCGATGGCTGCGACTGGTTCGTTCCGGAAACCTTTTCACTGCCTATCAATCGACTGACGGGCTTAGCTGGACTCAGATCTCAGGTACGGCGAACGTTTCCTTTGTCGATCCGGTATATATCGGGCTGGCGGTGACTTCAAACAGCTCTGGAAACGCCGCTACAGCTGATTTCAAGAATTTCCACTTCATGCCGGCAGCAACCAGCGGTATGAGCACGACCTGGGGGGCTGTCTCTGGCAGCATCGATACCACTGGCTGGGCCACTGGAACCTATGGGCTGGCGCTTAACAGCGGTGGCACCTTCGAAACCGCAAGCTTCGCTTATGTCGATTGTGTTGATGCCACTCCATCAACGATCACGGTTCCTGGTGGGCAGACTGTCGGTGGGACTGCTGTCAGCCTGAATGCTCTGTTTAACACCAGTGGTAACGTTGGCACCTTCGTCTACCAGGTCAACGGTGTGCAGGTGAACAACCCCTGGAACAGTTATTCCGAGGTTGCTGATGGTAACAGCGGGCCGGTGACGTTAACAGTTCTCGGGACCGATCCCGATTGTGACGGCAGCCAGGTCAGCGGCAGTGGTACCATTACCGTCGATAACAGCTGTTCAGATCCAACCCCGTCCACACTGACGATTCTGACCGGCCAGGGCACCGGCGGTTCAACGGTCGACCTGACCGCAATGGTTTCTCAGACCGGTAATATCGGCTCCCTGGCGTATAAGATCAACGGAGCAACCATCGCTACGCCGAGCAGTTGGGATAGTACCGGATATGGTCTGGCGGCTGCCGAATCAGTGACCTTGGAAGTGACCGGGACCGATCCCGATTGTGGTTCGGTGGTCACCGCGCTCAATAGCATCGAGATCAATAACACCTGTACCCGTAATCCGCCGTCGATCAGCTTTGATCGGGATATTCACCATGTCGGCCCGGGGCGGGCGGTGCCGTACAAAGTAACGATTCGCAACGAAGATAGCCCCAACTGTGGCTCGTCCACCTTTGATGTCGCGATCATCGCTGACCCGGTCAACGCCGATTTCGTTGCATCTTTCTTTAACCCGCTCGGCAGTAACAGCAACATCACTTTGGCTGGCCGTGAATCTGCGACCTTCGAACTGGCTGTTCAAGCGGAGGCCGGCGCGACAGAGTGGGCGGAGAAAGACACCACGGTAGAGATCACCTCCAGCTACACCGGTACCGGCAATATTCATAATTCGCCGAAAACCAGCGGAACCGTGACGACCAAAGTATTTCTCTTGTCGCCGATTACCCACAACAGCGTTACCACGAACTCGAGTAAGTGGGGCGGCAGCTGGGGGACCAGTGAACCCGGTTCCAAGTATGGGAACTTCGACTGCCTGATCTGTCACGTTACCGATGGGCCTAATGTTAAGTGGCTGCTTGATGAAATCCTGCTCCCCGGTGCCGACTGGGGGACTGGTGCAACGGCAGAACATCTGCCGGTCGCGTTCCAGGATGCCCGGCCAAACGGTGACTGGGGTCATGATGATCCGAATGAGGATGGCAGCGGTCGGACTAGCTCGACAAGGGCTTGCGAAGTCTGCCACACCATCACCAAGCATCATCGTTACGACACTAACGGCGATCCGGTCGATCCTCCGGAAGGACCTGTCGGGCCACAGACGATTGTCGCCGGTCAGACCCACTTCCCGAACCGGGACTGTATCGACTGCCATCGTCACAGCCTCGGCTTTACCGCCAGTTGTATCGGTTGCCATGGCGATCCACCGCTCGAAGCAACGCTTGGTGGACCGAACGGCCTAGCGAATATTCCGGCAGCGACCGGTTCCGTGACCCCGGGGACCCACTACAAGCATACGGTGGTTCTGGATTTCCCATGTGAGTACTGCCATGCCGGTTGGCGGGATCTTGGTGAGATGCCGAAACAGGAGCCGAACAGCGGCCAGCAACAGATCAACCATACCTTTGCGGTTTTCGGCTCCTCCGAGCCGGCGGCGACGGCAGGGCAGTATACCGGTCAGGATGGTGTCAATTACCAGCCGGTTGCCGACCTGTTAGCTCGTGGTGTACAGGATGCCAATGGCACCGTGCAGCCGGGCCAAGGCAACATGACCTGTGAGAATATCTACTGCCACGGAGGTACCGACAATATGGGCGGTACCAACCCACAGTGGAACGGCAATATTGCCTGTAACAGCTGCCACGGCACCAGCGCCACCAATACTCCGCCCGGCTACAGCCATACCACGCATGTTGGTCAGATGGGGATTGCGTGTACCTCCTGCCACGGTCTCAGTACCGGTGTTGGCGCTAATGGTCACGTCAGCGGTAGCGTGCATATCGACCTGAGTGAACTGGCCACCACCTACAGCAGCCCGGCTGCTGTCTATAACGGTGTTGGTGGAACGGCCAACGGTGTCAAATGGGATTCTGACCGGCTGGCGCCGAGCGATCCGGACGTGACCGATGGGACCGATCTGTACGGGACCTGTTCGAATGTCGCCTGCCATTTCGGCAACGATACCCCGGTCTGGAATAACAACAACCAGCCGGCAACCTGTACCCTCTGTCACAATGATGGTTCCGACACAGGTCTGCTGGATAATGCCGCACCTGTCACCGGCGCCCATGCCAAGCATAGAGCAGGGACCCTTATGGCAGCGGCCTTTATTGACCAGTGCCAGAGCTGCCACGGCGGTGGTGCCAATATCGGCAATCACGCCGGCCATGTTGACTTCAATGTCGACTTTGCCACCAATGTCAGCTGGGTTGGCGCTAACCGTAACTGCACCAACACCTGTCACGATGGTAACTCTATCGCCAACCTGTGGGATTCGCCGAACGATCTCGACTGCTCGGCCTGCCACAAGGCACCATTCCTGGGGCCGACAGTTGTTGACCCGACAGGCGCTGGTGCCGGGATGGCCGCCTCTGGGTACGGCTCGCACCTGAAGACCACCAAGAGCCAGACCATCAGCGGCGCGACCGACTGGTACAGCCAGTGTAAAGAGTGCCACCCGTACCACTCCGGTGGCTCCGCGGTGGTTCCCCAACCGCCGAGCAGCTGGGATAACCCGGGTACGGCCGCGGTTGAAAGTGACGATATGGCCTTCAAGCTCGGCCTGCAGTTCCCGATCACCGGTGGTATCCACCTCGGCGGGACAGCGACCAGCGGTTCGACCGAGGCCGATATCTGTTGGAACTGCCACGGCACCGACAGTGAAATCAACGAGTGGGGGTACAATGCCGACACCAACAGCGCCAACTTCCCGGAAACCAAGCTGGCTCCAGATACCACCAGCCCGGCCGGCCATAGTTACTGGGATGATGGCGGCGCGCGTGGTTCCTACAACTACGGTTACCTCTACACCAACAACCACGCAAGCGGTACCTACAGCAGTGTCAACGCGACCAGCAAGTGGGTCGCCAGCAACGGCTGGGGCAACTACCGCCGCGACGGTTATCAGCATACTGCAGCGACCAGCCCCGGTTATGTCCTGAGCCGCCGGATCACCTCGGTGCACTCGGTTAACTTCACCGGCGCCAACCAGGTCTCCTCGGTTGCCACTGCGGTCGATGGCAGCGGGAACGTAAATGCAGCGGCGCAGGAAACTGCGGCGAATATCCGCTGTAGCTACTGTCACGACGTTCACGACCTGAACCGGGCGGTGACCGATATCGCCACCGCCACCAACGAAACCCAGACCGGGCGTCCCTACCTGCGCGGCACCTGGATGGGTAACCCGTACGCTGCAGACGTGCCGCCGATTTCGAGCTACGAGAGTGCCTACAATGCGGATAACGGCAACCACTATACGGGTGCCAGCGGTTCGTTCCCGGGTGGTCTGGATACACCGCGTCTGTTCAGCCACTCATCGACTTCGAAGATGAAGGGTGGGTTCTTTATCGACGCCAACAGTAACCGGCCGACCACCAATGCCAACTACGACACCCTGGAGGAGACCGCCGGGATCTGTATCACTTGTCATGGTAGCGATGTCAACAACATGGACTTCTACGGTGCTAGCATGTGGCGTTCTGACCAGGTCAACGGCCATGCCAACTCGACCCTCGGTGGCGGTGGTGCAGGCCATGCCAACGCCAGGAATATCTTTGATGCCCGTCGCGGTTTCGTCGACAATGACCAGGGCATGGGGAACCAGTCCGCTGTTGGTCAGGGTGCTGAGTTCGGCCAGAACCCATTCGATCAGCGAGCGCCGTTCGGTAACGCAAAACCGATGCAGGAAGCGATGAATACCAATGATCCGCAGATACCTGCGAGCGGCTGGTACGGTGGGACTCCAGGGGCCGATTACGACGGCGGGACCCGTCCGGGCGATTACTCTGCCTGGTACAGTGCTGGCGGTATCGGAACCGATGGCAGCGGCAGCGGCCGGGCGCACAGTTTCACCTGCTCCAAGTGCCACAGCCCGCACGCCACCGGCCTGCCGGCGCTGCTGATCACCAACTGCCTGGATAAGAACATCTCGACCTATGCGATCCAGGGAATCAATCCGAATGTACCGCAGGCGACCAACTGCCATCGCAACGAAGGTGCTAACAGTGGCTGGAACCGCTTGGCACCGGCCCAATAGAAAAACAGCTCAATCCTGAAAGGAGGATACAATGAAGAAATACATGAAACCGAAAGTGGTAGGGTGCAGCAACGTTCATCCCTGCTGAGTAGAAAGGAAAAGGGGCCGCTCAATCGAGCGGCCCCTTTTCTTTGGTGCGCGGGTGAATGCCGTGTGCCTTACCAGTGGACGCCTCTCCGGGTCGCCCGTACGGTTAATCTATTGCCTCAATCCTAACATCATCGACCAACACCGCTGCCCGGTCGGCGGTTCCTTCGCGGAAAAAGATCAGGTGGATCATCCTGGCTTTCGGGCCGGTCTGGAACGGCAGTTGAAATTCCTGCCAGCCGTCGGTTTTCTGCAGGCGCAACAGCTCCTGGGAGGAAAGGAAAATCTGCCGGTGGAGACTCTCCGGGTACTGTTCTCCGAGCCAGAGAAATTCGCGGTATTCGATAAGGCCGATGCCGGCGGTCGCTTGTTCCTCCAGCTCGGCTTTCAGTTTCAGGTTCAGCATGTAGCTTCGGTTCGGTTCAACCGCCAGTGGCGTGAAGTGGCCGATCGAATCGATCCCCTTGATGCCGCGAAAGCTGAAGGCCCGGTTGCCGCTGCTCTGGTCGGTCAAGACCACCCCGGAGATTTTCAGCAAGTGTTCGCGGTAGGTGCGCCAGTAAGGCAGGCGATCCTCGTCATCTTCGGGGCGAAAATCGCCTAAGCGGGGGAACAGGGAAAGTTGCGGTGCTCCCTGAAAAGTTTCCCTGATGGGCGGCTCAGGCGGTGACGGCGCCGGTTCCGAGGTCGGACCGGTCTGATAGCTGTGCTCCCCGGGTGAGGTGAAAAGCAGCACCAGGGCCAGCAGCAGGAGTATGTACGGTCCAAGGCGTTCTGTCTGCATAATTACCGCTCTTTCGTTTGTGATCTGCCCTGGCCGTCAATGATCTGCCGCCGCAGTTTGGCGATGACCGTGGGGATGTCCTGATGATAAACTTCGGACCATTTTTGTGGGAGCTTGGCAAGAGTTTCTTCCGCTTCGGCAAATTGACCAGCCTCTGCCAACAGATGGGCTCTCTGTAAAGGGATAAACGGATAGTCGGGAAAGACCTTTTCCGCTTCCGTCAACAACTCCAGGGCTTTGGAAATATTTTTATCCTCAGCGGCCATCTGCGCCAATTGCAGGTAGGCCGCTCCGTAACCGGGGTCGCGCTCCACCGCTTGCGCCAGGGCCTGCAGGGCCGGTTCCAGCTGCTTGTTTTTGAAAAGCACCTGGAACAGGTCGTAGTGGGCGGCGGCGCTCTCCGGGGCGATGTCAACCAGCTGTTTTGCCAGCTCCTCTTTTTTCGACTCGCTGAACATGTCCGCAGCGTAAAGGGCTTCCCCGCGGACCTGCCACTCTTTCGGCATGTCACTCTCCAGCAGCTGGGGGTTCCGCATCAGTTCTGCCAGATTGTTGATAACAAAGCGGACATCCAGGGAAACGGCCCCTTCGATGGTCGAGTAAGACAGGGTCGTTGCCAGCGGCTGCCAGTTGAGCAGGCGAAGTCTTTCGACCGTATTGCGCAGCAGGCCATAGACTGGGGTTTTTATTTCATCGTCGTAGAGGCCGCGGAAAAAGCCCATATCGATATGCAGCACCAGCGGCTCCGGGATATCTTGCAACATCTGGTAATGCAGGGCTTCGAAGGGGATGCCGTGGATATTGCCGCTGTAGGTGCCATTGCTGAAAGTGAGCCCGGCAAGCTCCTGATCGGTCAGGATCTCCTTTTCCTCTAACTGGCTGCGGAAGGTTTCCAGGTTGAGTTGCTCCGGTTGGACCTTGGAAGGGAAGACCCAGTAGATTTTGCTCAAGAGTCCGACTTCGATGGCTGCGGAGACCGCCTGAATCGGAAGAATTAGCGGTTCCGCTGTATTGAAACTGCCGTGCTTGTGCAATTGCTCTGCGGTTGCTGACCCTGCTAGTTTTCGAACTTGCTCTTTCAGCCCGGCATCGATCTTTTCCAGCAGCGGATTGAAGGAGAAGAGTACCAGGGCCGGTTTTTCGGCCGCTTCGGTGCGCCAGTAGGCGATCGCTTCGTTCGGCAGTTCCAACAACTGAGGGGTGGTCGGCTGATGAAATAAGCCGCTGCCTTGCGGAGCGGCAACTGTCTGACTTGCTTTCTCTGCAGTGGATGGTTGCTCCTTGTGTTGCTGAGGTGCCTGATCGCAGCCGGATACAAACAGCGGCAGGAGAAAAAAAAGCAGAATCCTTTTGTACATTGTTTGTCCTCTGAACGCTATGCAGGGTAGCTTTGTCGTCTGAAGCGAATCCTTAATAACCTATTCTATGTAAGCGAGTCAGGAAACTCCAGCCTAAAGATGAGAAATATTTATGGAAATAACAGGAGAAAGGTTTTACTATGAAAAAGATCGTCAATGACTTCAGCTGATAGTCGTTTTGCGCACCTTGGAGATGTGTCTGCGGATGAAAAAAGCAATAGCGAAATTATTCCTTTCCCTGATGATCATAGGGGGGCTGTCTGCTTGCGGCAGTACTGAGGATAATGCCCAGGTCAAGTACGATGAAGCCTTCCGGGTGGAGCAGGCGGGCAGGCAGGCCGATGCTGAAACTCTCTATCGTAGCGTGATTGGCGAATTTCCTGGCACCCCTTCCGCTCAGCAGGCGCAGACCCAGTTAGGACTGTTGCAGCAAAAACAGCTGCGTGAGCTGAAACGGCAGGCGGCGGACATGCTTGACAGTCTCCAGCTGGTGGTCGAGGGCTACCATTCGGTTTTCCGCCAGTGGCCGCAATCGGCGAAAGATTTTGATAAGCCGGACTATCTTTTCGACTCGGACTACATGGCGCAAGCTGTCAACGAGGGATTTACCGTTTACCTGGCCTTGGCCGGTGCGGCAGGGCGCAATATCTGGTCTTTTCCGGAACAGGGCGGCATCGGTTATCGACTGAACGAGGCAAGCCGTTCCATTGTTGAAGTGGACAGGGCAGCAACCCTGACTGAGCTCGAAACTGCATACCGTGTTGAGCTGCAAAAAGGGGCGCTGGTATTTCTGGTGCCACGTTCCTGAAATCCGGACACCCTTGATGCCTTGAGTGAGCAACGCGATCGAATGGCAATTTTCGTTTTCTTTGCCATTATGCGGCAGCTATCTGCTCGGCCTGGCTGTGTTAGGATGAATAAAACGCTAATCGATTTTCAACAGGAGTTTCAATGATCCGTCGTTTCATCCCCCTATGTATATGCTTGTTACTGTTGATGCCGGTGCTCCCTGCATTTGCCGCAGAGTTGGTTTCGGTGGCCGGCAAGGTCACTGTCGGCGCAGAAAAAACGCCGGTGGCCGGCATCAAGGTCGACGCTTATCCGGTCGACAGTCTGCACCTGCGCGGCGAAGTTCCTTTCGCTTCGGGGGTGACTGCCGATGATGGCCTGTTCAAGGTCGAGTTACCCCTCGGCAGCTATTACTTTATTGCCCAGGGTAAAGATCTGTACTGTTTTTACGGCCGCAACCCGGTAACGGTTCCAGAAGGCGGCCTGACGGAGATGAACCTGTCTCTGGTAGAGAAGAACCCGGCATCACCGACGGTGGAGCCACGGATCAAGACCGGCCTGCTCGGTCGGCTCACTTATCACGGCGAACCGCTCGAAGGGGCGGTGGTCACGGTTTACACTGACCTGAATACTCAGCTTAAAGGGATGGGGCTGGGGATGACCGCGCCGACCGATGATCAGGGAATTTTCGAGGCCGAGATGCAGCCCGGAACCTATTACTTGATTGCTCGCAAGCGGAACAGCGGACAAATTATGGGGCCGTTGCGCGAAGGGGATTATTTCGGCTTTTTTGCGACCAATCCTCTGGTGATCAAGGATGGCGAACTGGCGCGAGTGGCGATCGCCATGCTTGAAGTGCCACAGAAGGTCAGCCGGTTGGCCGACAGTCTGTTCGGCGAGACCAGCATCAGCGGCAAAGTCGTTGACGATAAGGGGCAGCCGGTCTCCGGTATCCGGGTGCTGCTCTATAACGACCCGATGATGCTCAATCGCCCCCTCTATGTGTCTCAGCCCTCCGCTGCCGATGGCAGCTTTGTGCTCTCCTTTCCCAATGGTGGCACCTATTTCCTGGCCGCTCGCGATGCCCTCGGTGGTCCACCGGTCCCCGGACAGATGTATGGCCGCTATCTTGGCAGCAACGACAGTTCTGTGCGTCTGAAGTCGGGGCAGAAACTGACCGGTATCGAACTGCTTGTCGAACAGATGCAGTAACAGAAAACGACAAGAAGAATTCAATGGTGCTGTAGCGGTAGGGTTAGAGGCTGCTTAAATGGGGCCGGTTGTCTGTGGTTATTTCACGGCCAGATGTCCGCAACTGAGCGGCTAGAGGCTTCTGGAGCCGTCAGTAAACAACAGTTTGCCTCGGCGGAGTTATTCTATATAATAGCAAAAACTTAACCTTTGCTCATGCAACTGCCGAAGGGCGCCAACCAACGATGTTCAAACTTTTCACCTCTGTCAAACTGACTCTCGCTCTATTGCTGCTGCTGGCCGTTGTCTCGATCGGTGGAACCATTGTTCCGGTTGAGGCCCAGCGCTACGAGCTCTATTATCAAAATTTTGCCTTCCGCATCCTGCTCGGCCTGCTGGCTCTCAACCTGATCTGCTGCACGCTCAAATCCTTTCCGCAAAAGCGGAATTATCGCCGTCAGCTCCAGCAATCACTTGTGACAAAACAACAGGGAGAACTGCTGCGGGTTGAATCGCTTGCTGTCGCGGAAAAACAGCTGTCGACTGCTGGCTTCCGGATTGAAGCTGAGGGGGAACGGCTGGTTGCTGAGCGGGGCAGCATCGGGCGCTGGGGCTCGACAGTGGTGCACCTGGCTATTTTGCTGATCATGCTCGGTGCAATTCTCGCTGAAACCGGTTTTGTCGGCACCATCAACACCTATCTGCAGCAGCCGAACCACCTCTATTTTGATTGGGATGCCCAGCAGGATCGCGAACTCGGTTTCCAATTCCGCGCCGATAGCTTTCGCTTGCGCTATTACCCGATTGAACTGCGCTTCGATCTGGTCGATGCTGCGACCGGCACCGGTCTCGGCCAGTTGATAATGAAGGATAATGGGCATTTTGAGGTGCCTGGCAGCGTTCTGAGTGGACAACTGCGTGGTTTTGATCCGGAGGCCCGTTTGTTGACTATTGACGTCTTAAAACGGGGAAAGGTCATCGGCCAGTACCTGGTCGGAGAGAAGTTTGAGCAGTTCGGTGCTGAACAGCACCCCGGCTTTCGCCTGAATAATATTGCTTTTCGCGATCCGGTGCTGAAGCAGATGGAGGCTGAAGTTTCGGTTCTGGAGGATGGGCGGGTTGTCAAGCAGGGAACGATCCGGGTCAATGAGCCTTTAACCTTCCGCGGGATCAGTTTTTATCAGACCGCCTATGGACAGGATGAAGCGGGCCGGCGCAGTGTCGGTTTTCAGTTGTCGAAAGACCCGGGCGAAGGGTTGGTCTGGGCTGCGACGCTGCTGTTGATGCTCGGCTTTGTGCTGGCTTTTTTTCTGCCGCGCCGGGCCGTCGGGATCAAGCAGGCTGCCGGGCAGCTGCAGTTGTATCCGTTGTATGGCTGGCGCGGTGAGAGCGGCAGCGAAAAGCTTGCTGATCTGCTTAAGTTGTTGAATTCATAAACCTACCAGCCTTCGCCTTGCGGCTCTAATCGATTCAGAATATATTCACGCTCTCCCAAACCGATCTTCTCCGCATGTTCGAGGGTTATTTCCCAATCGATAGCTGGATGGACCCCGCGAAATTTATCGCCGCCCGGTTGCTGCCCGCTGGCGAGCGCTGTTCCGGGGAGGCCCTGGGCCTGGTTGACCAGATCGGCACAGGCTTGATCAAGAGCGACCGGGTCGCAGCTGGCAAGCAGGCCGATATCAGGGACAATCGCCGCGTCCGAATGGCCATAGCAATCGCAGGAGGGACTGACCTGGGTGATGAAGTTGACGTACAGCTGCTTCTGCTGTTTACCGCTGACCGCCCCGAGGGCGTACTCGGCCATCTTGCGCATCACCTTGTCGGCGGCTTCATTCCACTGGATCTGTATCGCTTTCTGCTCACAGATGGTGATGCAGCGGCTGCAGCCGGCACACTTGTCAGGATCGATCCGGGCCGAGGCCTCGATAAAGCTGATCGCTTCATGCGCACAGGTCGGCAGGCAGGCACGACAGAGGTTGCAGAACTGTTCCGCCACCTTCGGCGCGACATTCGAATGTTGTTCCAGTTTGCCGGCGCGGCTGGAACAGCCCATGCCGAGATTTTTTATCGCCCCGCCAAAACCGGTCAATTCGTGACATTTGAAATGGCTGATTGTCAAGAGCACGTCAGCGTCGAGAATTTCCAGGCCGATATCGGCAGAATCTAGCAGCTCGCCAGCAATCGGTATCCGTTTGGCAGAACTGCCGCGCAGGCCGTCAGCCATGATCAGCGGCGCCTCGACCACGGCGTAGGCAAAGCCGTTCTGGATGGCGCAGGAGAGGGCCGAGACCGCTTCCTTACGTTGACCCGGATAGAGAGTGCTGGAATCGGTGAGGAAGGGTTTGCCGCCCGCCAGTTTGACCTGCTGGACGATTTCGCGGATAAAAACCGGGCGGATATAGGCGTGGCCACCCTTTTCGCCGAAGTGGAGTTTAATGGCGGTCAGGTCGCCCTGGCCGATGACTTCCGGCAGGCCCGCAGCAGCGAGCAGCCGTTGTAGTTTATGAAACAGGTTCTCGCGGTTGCCCGAGCGCAGATCGGCGAACCAGACATTTGCAGCCATACTATCCTCCTGCAGCTATTAATTACGTTAAGTAGGCGCAAGTGTAGCGGAAGCAGACTGTCGAGAGCAAGCGCTTGCAGGGTCAGCGATTGGCGGCGTAGATTTCAGCCGGCAGGATCTGCTCAACGAAATCGGTTTGCGGCTGTAAAAACTCGATTCCGATCAGAAAGTCGCCGCGCGTGTCGTTGCTGCGAACATGCCTGACCTGACCGTTGGTATCATGATCGGTCGGCCAGAAAGGATAAGGGAAGCGCAGTTGCAGGTTGCTGCCGATGTCGGCTGCGGTGGGGCTTTTCAAGAGGATGCCGGTATAGCTGATATCGGAACTGAGCGAGTTTTTAAAGGCCCCGGTGGTCTCATCGAAGATTTCAACGATACTGCGCACATTGTGGCGAATGATCGTCCGCGTGTCGGTCAGTCTTGGAGCGATCCGGTTGCGGTTGACCTTGGCTTCGTAAAGTTTGCTGTCGGCATGCGCGATCAACGCCACGCTGGTTTTCCCGGCTGAGGGATAACTGGCGACACCGCCACTGATGGTCAGGTTACCGGAGTCGAGACGGTCTTCGCCATCGAAGCTGGTCCGCTCAACGGCGGCACGAATCTCTTCGGCCAGTTCTATCGCCTGATGGAGATCGGTGCCGGGCAGGATGATGGCGAATTCTTCGCCCCCATAACGGGCCGCCACCGCGGTTTCCGGTACCCGTGAGCAGATCAGTTTGCCGATTTTAGCCAAGGCGTGGTCGCCACGTAAATGTCCGCAGCGGTCATTGAACTGCTTAAAGTGGTCAAGGTCGAGAATGATCAAGGAGAAGGCCAGGTCTGGACGCTCTTCATGTTCCTGGATGACGGTTGCCAGGCGCTGTTTGAAGTGCGACTGGTTGAAGAGGTTGGTCAGCCCGTCGGTGACCGATTCGATCTGCAGTCGCTGTAGCTCTTCTGCCTCAATGATGCAGGGATTCTGCAACAGGTTGGCGCGACTGTAGAGATAGTCAAGGATCACCGCTCGCCAGTTCATGCGGGTGGAGTCGTCGCTGAAACCCTGCATCGCTGTTCGCCAATGATCGATGGCTTCCTGTTGTTCAAACTCTCTTTTTAGCAGATTGCTCAACAGCTTTTGAAAGATGCCCTCACCATAGGTTTCGATGAGATATTCTATACTTGACGCCGGATCCTGGTCAGCTGCTGTGTTCGTGATATAAAGGTCAAAACTTTTGGACTGTTCCATTGAATTCCCCGTAGCTACTTCAATTAATCAATAAAAGGAATCTAGTCATTTGACTTTGAATTTAATGAGGAAAACCGTGATATGACAGTTCTTCCTGCAGATTAAGAATATCCACGTAAATCAGTGCAATTTAGTTGCCAAGAAGCTAACTGAGTTAAATAGTTGTAAAATATGGATTATGCGATGTTTTCTGTGTCCGGGAGACCTTGCGGGGTTTGATGGAGGTAGAGGGTCCGACTCGGAAAGGCGATTTCCAGGCCCAGATTTTCCAGCCGGTCCATGATTTTCAGGCAGACATCTTCGCGGGCATCGAGGTATTCAGCCCAGACCGTGCTGCTGGTAAAGCAGTAAACCATGATATCGAGGGAAGAGGCGCCGAAGTCGGTAAAATTGACGAGGAAGAAATCCTGGTCGATGGCCGGGTGCTCGCGCAGCAACTGTTTGATTTCGGCAACCGCCTGGCGCATCTGGGTCGGGGATGTGTCGTAGGTGACACCGACCGTCAGCTTGATGCGCCGCTTCGGCATCAAGCTGAAATTATCGATCGACATGTTCATCAGGCTGCTGTTCGGCACGGTGATCAGGGTTTTGGCAAAGGTGCGGATGCGGGTCGAGCGGAAGCCGATCTCCTCGACGGTTCCTTCCATGTCCCCGGCTTTGATCCAGTCGCCGATCGAAAATGGGCGGTCGAGCAGGATCATGATCGAGCCGAAAATGTTCGACAAACTGTCTTTGGCCGCCAGGGCGACCGCCAAACCACCGAGGCCGAGGGAAGCGAGCAGCCCGGAGATCGAGTAGCCGAGGTTCTGGACCAGCATCAGGACGGCTATAAAGACGATAAAGACCCGCAGGCTTTTGCGGATAAAAGGCAGCAGGTGATCATCGAGGGTCGATTCGGTGCGGCCGACCCAGTGCCCCAGCCACTGCTCCAAGAGAGAGACTGCGTTGTAACAGAACCAGGCCAGGTTGAAAGTCAGCAGAATCTTTACGAAATTGCGCGCGAGCAGATCAATGTTATTCGGCTCGGTCGGTAGCTGGAGGATTTCTACCGAAAGGTAACAGCCGAGCACGACAATCAAAAACTCGGCCGGTTTATTGATGCTTTTCAGCAGCATGTTATCCATATCGCTGGAGGTTTTCTGCGCCGCCTTGAAAAGAATTTTGGTAAACAGATGCGCGATGACCCTTTTTAGCAGCAACGCCAGAAAAAGGATGGCAAAAACGCTGACCAGGCGCGTCAGGCTGATGCCGGCAAAGGTCTGGTCGAATATCTGTTGCAGGTTGGACAGGCTATCCATGTTGACGTTCTCCCCTTGGCTGCCGAATGCTGCTCCGGAATTTTTCTCGAATCAAAAATGACTAGCAGAATCGCCCTATTCGGGCAAGGTCTTATTGCCGCCAGAGGCCAAGACCTAACTCGCGGGCGGTTTTTTCGGCGGCGAGGAAATCTTCTTTGTGGCGGAACGGGTAGCGGCGGAAAACGCTGGCCAGCCCTTTTTCGAGCAGTAAGCGATTGAGCATCCGACCATCCGGTAGATAGAGGTACGCCAGGGTGCGGTCATGCTGATCTTTTTGCTCGGCATCAAATACCAGCCGGACCTGTTGACCCTTAACCCGCTCAATGTTGAAATGTTTACCCTGGCGAGCAACCTGCCTGAGACGTTTACGCGAGATCCCATGCTTATGCAGATAGTAAAGATCGCGTGAAGAATTTTTCGTTTCCGGGGTGTCGATGCCGAGCAGACGCACCTTGCCGACATTTTCAACCAGCAGGGTGTCGCCGTCGTAGATCCAACTGACGGTGCCGGATATTTCTTCTGCGGCCAGGGGCGAAGTGAGCAGGAAGAAGCTGCAAAGGAGCAGCAGGCTGTAACGCAACACTTAGTTAACGGCCCCAGAACAGGCGGGCGAAAAAGCCGGTGAAGAAGCCCCATACCAGGTTGGCAACCACGACCAGCAGTGGCGTCAGCATCCCCAGGTCAAAACCGGCCATGCCTTTATGTTCGACGTAGGGGAACAGGTAGAAGAGGGTCACTGCGGAGGGGAGCAGGCTGAACCAGAGCCCTTTGCGGACCCAGTGGCGACGGTGGCGGGGAACGCCGACAGTAAAAAAATAGCCGAGGCCCCAGAACCCGCCGAAAATCAGCCGCGGGTAGAGCCAGGATAGTTTGAGGGCCGGGGCGATTTTAACGCCGATCATGCTGCTGATACCCCAGTCTCCCGCAGCCCAGAGGAAAAGGCTGTTGGCCAGAGCGCCGAGCAGACCGGCAACGAAACAGACGGCAAATAGAGCGCTACTTTTCGGCATCTGACCTCTCCTGGCAGTCGACAGATCAGTATCTGCCGATTTCGATCAACATAGATTTACCAATAAATTCATTTCGCCTCGGGCAGTGTTTCATTCATGCTGCCGGTTCGGTAGCCCTGCAGGTCGAGGGTCACATACGTGAACCCGGCAGTTTTGAATTCGGCGACCAACTGTTCTCTTAACTGCACATCGAGCAATCGCGAGAGCTCTGCCGGAGCCACCTCAATCCGGGCAATCTGATCGTGATAGCGGACCCGGTAGTTGGCGAACCCCTGCTTGCGCAGCCAGCTCTCACAGCGGTCGATCTGCTGCAACCGCTCGGCGGTGATTCGGGTGCCGTAGGGAAAGCGCGAAGAGAGACAGGCAAAAGGTTGTTTGTCCCAGGTCGGCAGACCCAACTGTTTGCTCAGCTGACGGATATCATTCTTGCTCAGTTCGGCTTCCAGCAACGGCGAGCGGACTTTTAATTCTTTGAGGGCGTCACGCCCTGGGCGATAATCTGCGAGGTCGTCGAGGTTCGAACCATCCAGGACGTAAGTGAAGCCGGCTTGCTCTGCTTGTTTTAGGCAGAGACTGAACAGTTCGTGCTTACAGTGATAACAGCGGCGTGGAGGATTTTCGGCAAATCCGGGGATCTCCAGTTCGTTGCTTTCAATGACCAGCTGTTTGACGCCGATATCCGCAGCCAGTTTCTGGCTCTGCTCAAACTCAAAGCTCGGGTAGGTTGGCGAGGTTGCCGTCAGCGCCAGGACCTTGTCGGTACCGAGAACCTCAGCGGCGACCCGCAGCAAAAAAGTCGAATCGACGCCGCCGGAAAAGGCGACGACGACGGAGTCGAGTTCGGACAGCAATTTTTTAAGCTGTTGATACTTTTCAGTTAAATCCATAAATCAATCGTAAATTCCGGTCGACAGGTAGCGCTCTCCTGTATCGCAGACAATAGTGACAACATTCTGGCCGGCTTCCATCTGTTCGGCCAGCTTAGCGGCGACAAAAACATTGGCACCGGCCGAAATGCCGCTGAGCAGTCCTTCCTGGCGGGCCAGGGTGCGGGTCATCTGGATGGCATCCTGATCGGTTACCGTGATGACCTTATCGTAGCTGCCCGCTTCGAGAATTTCCGGCACGAAACCGGCACCGATCCCTTGAATCATGTGGGGGCCGGCGTCGCCGCCAGAAAGGGTCGGTGACCTGGCCGGTTCGACCGCGACGATTTTTACCAGCGGATTCTGTTTGCGCAGACAGCGGCCAACACCGACGATGGTTCCTCCGGTGCCAACTCCGGCAACGAACAGATCGACTTTGCCGTCGATGGCCGACAAAATTTCCGGTCCGGTGGTCTGCTCATGGCAGCGCGGATTGGCAGGATTGACAAACTGTTGCGGCATGTAAGCCGCTCCAGACTGGCTCAGTTCGGTCGCTTTTTTAATCGCGCCGCGCATGCCTGTGGAGGCGGGGGTGAGGATTAGCTCGGCACCGAAGGCTTTGAACAGCCGGCAGCGTTCCTGGCTCATGGTATCCGGCATGGTCAGGACCAACCGGTAGCCTTTAACCGCCGCAACCATCGCCAGGCCGATTCCGGTGTTGCCGCTGGTCGGTTCGACAATGGTCATCCCGGGGGATAACAGGCCCTTTTGTTCTGCATCTTCGACCATCGCCAGGGCGATGCGATCTTTGATGCTGCCACCGGGATTGGTGCTCTCAAGCTTCCCCCATACAGTTGCCCCGCCTGCGGAACTGAGAGACTCCAGTTTCACCAAGGGAGTGTTGCCGATCTGTTCGAGAGAGTTCAGACTGGTTGTGCGTGGCATTTTTCCTCCTCACTGCAATTTACTAGCAGCTCCCCTAAAAAACAGCCTGCCGATAAGCAGGCTGTGTGCCAATGAATAATTTAAATGAAATACATGAAGCGATGATCCAGTTCTTTTTCCAGCCCCATCTCTTTGCCTTGATCGCAAAGATCTTTAAGGGAGATCGAATCGAAATAATCACCGAGCAGTTGGCTCGCTTTGGCCCACAGATGTTGAGTCAGGCACTGGTTGTCAAAATCACAGGCTGGGGATTTTTCGCCCTTTTTACGGCGATTCTTGACGCAATCGACCAGTTGTAACTCGCCTTCAGCAGCCAGAACGATATGCTTGACAGTAATTTCGTCGGCTGGTTTGGCCAGGCTGTAGCCGCCTTGAGGGCCACGCCGGCTCTTCAGTAAGCCGGCCTTTTTCAGATCCTGAAAAATTTGTTCTAGGTAGCGGGGGGAGATGTTTTGCCGCCGGGAAATGTCTTTGATTTGTGCCGGCAGGGTACCCGCATGATAGGCCATATCGAACATGGCCCGTACGCCATAGCGGCTTTTTGTCGAAAGTTTCATCCTTTATTTCCTCCGTAAGATTGCTTGATTAGGAATATATGAATCTCTACTTGTCCTGTCAAGAATAAAACGCACAAGTTGCCGGGAAACTTTTCTGATGTCGCCGAGCTACCGAGGTGGGATTTGATGCGCTGACCAGCAGAGTCTCATAGAGCTTGCATAATTAATCGCCGGCCGTTTCGATGACCGGTTGCTTCTGCAGCCGTTTATAATAAAAATTCTGGCCGTAGAGGACCGCGACCGGATTATGGCCGGTGACCCGGTCTTTGACCACCAGGGTGGAGACCGGTGCCTGCGAGTATTTGGCAAAGAGCATGTCGTGGCCAACACAGAGACCGACAATCAGGTTCATGTCGGTGTCCGCTTTGTTCAGCAGTTCTGCCTGGGCAATCGGATTGCAGGCCGGTTCAAAGGTGTTCGGCCGAACCTTGTCCTGCTCCTGCAGCCCCAGTTCGAGCTTGTCGATGCTGCCCGATTTGCAGCAGACCGAAAAGGGTTCCAGTCCCTGAGCGGTGAGAATATCGCTCAGTCGGTTGCTTTCTTCGAGCAGGCCGATGCAGGTGGCGATACCTATTTTCTGGTAGCCCATCAGCTTGGCCAGGGCAATGGTATCCTCGACCCGGTTCCAGCGGGCATTGACCGCATCACTGCCGGGGACCGGTTGATAGCAGAGGCCTTCAACCTGGGCCGCCACTTTTGCCAGCTTGGCATCCTGGTCATCGCCCAGATAATGCTGAAAGCTGTCGGCGATGATTTTCTGCTCGTTTTCGCCCGGGCAGTAATTCGGTTGGGCGGGACCTTCGCCCGGTTCGCACCAGCAGCTGGTCGTTCCCTGTTTCTGCCAGATTTGACTACAACTGGTGCAGCGCAGGTTGCTTTGCTGTTCTTTGCTCATGGCATCCTCTACAAAATAGCATCTGAACCCGAGCGATATGCTGGGCTGTAATATATAATGATATACGCATATTTGTGGGGAGAAAAGCTTTTTTCTGATTAAATGTTTCTCGTCCAGGCTCGGTTGCCTTTCTGCCGAGACTGTGGCTAGATGCAGCCAATGTCTGCGTGGGAGGATGTGATGAAAAAGTATCAGTTCCGGCTCGATTTTCAGGTGCGGGACTATGAATGTGACATGCAGGGGGTGGTCAACAATGCTGTCTACCAGAATTATCTGGAGCATTGTCGGCATGAGTTTATCAAAAGTCTCGGCCTCGATTTTGCCGAGTTGACCGCGCGGGGGCTGAACCTGGTGGTGATCAAGGCGGAACTGGAGTACAAACGCTCGCTACGTAGCGGTGATCAGTTCTGGATCGGGCTGAACCTTGAGCGGATTTCGCCCTTGCGTTACCGTTTTCGGCAGGATGTCTATCTGCAGCCGGATAACCAGCTGGTGCTCAAGGCCTGGATGACCGGGACCGGTGTCAATGACCGGGGACGACCGAAACTGCCCCGGGAGATCGCCACGCTGCTGGCAGAACAGGGCTAGCTTTATTTCAGCAGACGGATCCCTTTGTGGCTCAGCTCAACCCGCCTTTCTTTGTAGAGTCCGCCGAGCGCTTTTTTGAACTGTTTTTTGCTCAATCCCAACTGGTTGCGGATCAGCTCAGGCGGGCTGTTGTCATGCAACGGCAGAAAGCCCCCCTCTTCCTCAAGGGCGGCGATGATCACCTCGCGAGCATCGGCGACGCCGGCAGCGCCCGGACGGCGTAGAGTGATATCGATCCGCTGATCATCCCTGATCCGCGCCACGTAACCCTGGCCCTTATCGCCGCGCTTCAGGTCGGCGGGCAGTTCATCCTTGTAGAGTAGCGCTTCGTAGCGGTTATTGACGATGACCTTGGCGCCCAGGTCGGTGAAAGCCCAGATCAGCAGCTCAACCTCTTCACCTTCGCGCAAGTCCCGATTTTCTTTTTCGACAAACTTTTCCAGGCGGGCCGAGGCGATCGGCCGACCCTCTGGATCGTGACAGAGGTAAACCAGGTAACGTCGGCCTTCGAGCATTTTTTGCGGCTGCTCACTGAACGGCACCAGCAGATCTTTTTCCAGCCCCCAATCGAGAAACGCTCCATGCGGACCGATGCTGTTGACCTGCAGCAGGGCGAACTGGTCGACTTCGGCGAATGGTTTCCGGGTGGTGGCGCACAACTGATTATTGCGATCAAGGTAGACAAATACCTCCACTGAACCGCCGGCAGCAATGTCAACCGGGCATTGTCGCTTCGGCAGAAAGATGCTCTGGCCCTCGGCATCCAGCCAAGCCCCTTTCGAGTCGATATTCTTTACTTTTAGTTGATAGTGATAGCCGGGCAGCATGGGGGTCTCCTCAAGAAGGTAAAATGAATGGCGCACCATATCACAGGCCGGTTTTGCCAGCCAAGCTATTCGCTGCTGGCGGCGGCCAGTTTGATCCGGCGACTGAAATAATAGCCGAGCAGGCAGATTAACAGCAACAGCAGTAAGAAACCGTACCAGCCGGACAGCCGATAGATCAGGCCCGGAGCGAACGAACCGATCGCCCCGCCCGAGTAGTAGAAGGCCACATAGAGGCCGTTGGTCAGGCCGCGGTTCTCGGTGCCGGCCAGGCGATTGACCAGCCCGGAGGCGGTGGCGTGGATCAGGAACATGGTGCCGCAGAACAGGAACATGGTAGCGAACAGCAACCAGATCTGCCCGGCGGCCAGACCGAAGATGGTGACCGCGAAGGCCAGCAAGCCGAATCTGATGACACTGGTTTCGCTCTGCAGGCGCCGACAAATTGCTGGTGCGCCAAGTGCAGTCAGAACGCCCATGACATAGCCGGTGTACATCAGGCCGATGCGCAGTTCATCCGCCTGTGAACTGAGCTCGGTGAGGCGGAAGGGCAGGTAGTTCATCACCGCGGCAAACACGAAGAACATGCAGAAAACAGCCAGGTAGATCGGCAGGAATGCCGGCTTTTTCAAGGTCTGCAGGATGATTTGCGGCTTGGGTCGCGACATCTTGAGGCTTGGTGCTTCCGGTAGCCGGAACAGCAGCAGAAAGCCGATCAACAGACTGACGGCCAGGACGATAAAACTGTACTGCCAGCCGAACAGGTTGGCGAGCAGACCGGAAACTGCGCGGCCGACGAAACCGCCGATAATGGTCGCGGCAATATAAATCGACATGCTGCGCTGGATCGTCTCAGTGGTGGAATGCTGGGAAATGTAGGTCATCAGCGCCGTGAGGATGGCAGGAATCAATAAGCCCTGAAACAGCCGGATGCCGAGCAGCAGAGGGAAGCTGGAGGACGCGGCGAAGGCTAATTCCGAAACGGCCAACAGCGGAACCGCCAATTTCAACAGCCGGGTCGCCGAAATCGATTCGAGCAGGTAGCCGTAAACCAGTGGCGCGATCGCCAGCGGGATAAAGGTGACGGTGGTTAAGGCGGCCGCCGCCTCGCGACTGACCAGAAACTGCTGACTGAGGGTCGGCAGCAACGGCTGCGGGGCATAAAGGGCTGACAGGGCGAGGATGGTGTTGAACAGAATCGGCAGCATCAGTTGCGGTCGAAAGCCGTTATTCGTTGTCGACATCGCAGTGACTCCGCGGCTCAGCAGGGTGCTGCAGCAGCTGGTTTTTCATTGTTGATAGCTAATCTATTGGCCTGTGTCAACATAGCAATGACCGTACCGATATTGAGGTGGAATTTCCAAGAGAAAACTTGCTGATTAATCTATAAATCAATGCTGTAAAATATGACCAGATCTATAAGTGCTTGAAAAAATGTACTTTTCTATAGTTGCATATTTAACGTGCAAAAAGGAGAACAGGCCGATAATCAGCCGTTCGAAGGAGCGTCTTGAGCTGTTGTCAAAAGGTTATCCACAATTGCTGTGGATAACCTCAGCAGGTTGAATATTAATAATACTATCAAGCTGAAATAATTGAGCAAATTTATATCGCTCGAGCTTGCAATGCCGCCGCTATTTTAATCGAAAATAATATTATTTTTTTGCACTCACCTGAGCAAGTTTTAGCGATCAAGCGTCTGCCGCCGGTAGTAATTGATTAACTGGTTGGTCGATGCGTCATGACTATTAATTTTTGCCATACCAGTCAGTTCCGGCAGAATCTTTTTCGCCAGCTGTTTGCCGAGCTCGACCCCCCACTGGTCGAAGGGGTTGATGTCCCAGATCGCGCCCTGGGTAAAGATTTTATGCTCGTAGCAGGCGATCAGCGCACCGAGGGTTTTCGGGGTCAGTTTCTGGAACAGAAACGAGCTGCTCGGCCGGTTGCCGGGGAAGACTTTGTGCGGTAGCAGTTGCTCTATCCGTTGTGCAGACAGGCCTTCGGCTGCCATTTCCGCCCGCGCTTCAGGCGCGGTTTTGCCGGTCATCAAGGCCTCCGGCTGGGCGAAAAAATTCGACAACAGCAGTTGATGGTGGTCGCCGAGCGGGTTCTGGCTTTCGATCGGGGCGAGAAAGTCGGCCGGCACCAGTTTGGTGCCCTGGTGGATCAGCTGATAAAAGGCGTGCTGGCCGTTGGTGCCCGGTTCCCCCCAGATGATCGGCCCGGTTGAGTAGTCGACCGCCTCACCGGAGAGGGTCACCTGTTTGCCGCTGCTCTCCATGTCGCCCTGTTGAAAATAGGCGGGAAAGCGGTGCAGGTACTGATCGTAAGGGAGGATGACGTGGCTGTCGGCGCCCCAGAAATTGTTGTACCAGATGCCGAGTAGACCCATCAGCACCGGAATGTTCTCTTCAAAGGGGGTGGTGCGGAAATGCTCATCAACCTGGTGGGCACCGCTCAGCAGTTCTTCGAAGTTGTCCATACCCAGATAGAGGCCGATCGACAGGCCGATCGCCGACCAGAGGGAATAGCGGCCGCCGACCCAGTCCCAGAACTCGAACATATTGGCCGGGTCGATGCCGAATTCCGTCACCTTCTCGGTATTGGTCGAGATGGCGACAAAATGCTTGGCAATGGCGGCCTCATCGGCAAAGGCGTCTAGCAGCCAGCGTCTTGCCGAGTGGGCGTTGGCCAGGGTTTCCTGAGTGGTGAAGGTTTTAGAGGCGATCAGAAACAGGGTGGTCTGCGGGTTGAGCGCTTTCAGGGTTTCGCTGATGTGGGTGCCATCGACATTGGAGACAAAGTGGACCTTCAACTGCGGATGGCCATAAGGCTTGAGCGCCTCGGTGACCATCAGGGGGCCGAGGTCGGAACCGCCGATGCCGATGTTGACGATGTCGCGGATCGGCTGGCCAGTGAAGCCGAGCCACTGGCCGCTGCGGACCCGTTCGCAGAACGCGCGCATCTTGGCGAGCACCGCATTGACCTGCGGCATCACATCGACGCCGTCGACCAGAATCGGCCGGTTGCCGCGGTTACGCAAGGCGACGTGCAGCACCGCGCGCTGCTCGGTGCTGTTGATCTTGGCGCCACTGAACATCTGCTCGATCTTGTCGGCCAGCCGGCATTGATGCGCCAGCTCGATCAGCAACTCTTTGCTTCGGTCGGTGATGCGCTGCTTGGAATAATCGAAAAGGATATCGTCCAGTTGCAGGGAAAAGCGTTCGGCCCGCTGGGGGTCCTCGGCGAACAGTTGACGCAGATGGGTCTTGGCGAGCGCTTGCTGGTGTTCGTTCAGTGCTTGCCAGGCAGGCAGTTCGGTCGGTTTCGACATCATCATATCCCTAACGGAAGAGTGGTTTCTTTGCCCCAAAGCATAGCAGGTCTGCCGGTTGCTGCTGGCGGTCGCTATTTCCGCGAGCTCATAATGGTATCGTACGATTCGTTGATTTCCGCCAGCCGGTCGTTGGCAAATTTGATGAATTCCGGCGGCAGTCCTTTGCCTTCGATTTTATCTGGATGGTATTCGGACGCTTTTTGCCGGTAGGCTTTTTTGATTTCTGCACTGGTTGCGCTGCTGGTGACCCCGAGGTTCTCGAAGTGTTTGGCCATGCTGACCGAGCTGGAGTGCTGGCCGACAAACTGGTTACGCAACCCCTGGTAAAGGCTTTCGGGCAGATTAAAAGCAGTCTTTGCTTCGAGCAGCATGTTCTCTTCCTGCGGATGCAGTTCACCGTCGGCCATCGCCACCTGGAAGAGGATACTCATCATCAGTCGGCAGAGCTGATGGTCGTGGGCGAAATAATTGCCGAACTGGTTGGCAAAACTGGAAAAGGGTTCAGCGTTGTCTTTTGCCTGGGTAAAAACGTTGATGGCGTACTGGCGGGTTTGGGCATCAAGACCGAGCGCTTCCTTGGCGATCTTCTCGATCGCCGCAACTTCATTGGGGCAGACCCGGCCATCCGCTTTGGCAAGTTTGCCGAACATGGAAAATGCCGCGGTAAAGAAGATGGCCTGACGCTGCTGGGTCTGGTTGATTCCGCCCGGCCCCGGTTGCAGCTGCTGACCACCGCCCATGCTGGCGCCGATCGTCGCGCCGATAACTGCTCCAATCGGTCCGGCGACTATTGCGCCGAGACCACCACCGATAATTCCAGATAACCAACCCATGACGAAACCCTCTGCTTGTGTAAAGTGTATAGATCTGAAGACAGGTATAATGCGTTAACTGCGCAGTTGTCGCAAGTTTTTTGACGATATCGGATCTTGTCACAAACCCGGCTCTGCTATAGTATGCAGCGATTCAGATTCCGATAAGGAGATTAGAGTTTTGCATGTATCGATTCTGCGCCGCTGGTGGGTGATGTTTGCCTCCCTGATTATCGCTTTTTATGCCCGTTGTCTCAATCGCCTGCAGGTTGTTGGGGTAGAGCATCTGCCGGAAGAGGGTGGGGTGCTGCTGGCTTCGAACCATATTTCCGGTTATGACACGGTCTTCCTGCCGACGACGGTTACTCTCCGTTATCCCTTCCAGATGGTCTGGGCTCCGGCCAAAGAGGAACTGTTCGAAAATCGCTTGATCGGGGCGCTCTATCGCTCCTGGGGCGCTTTCCCGGTCCGCCGTGGGCGTGATGTGCGGGCCGGCAAGCATTTAGGGATGTTGCTGCAGAGCGAAAAGGTGATGCTGTTTCCGGAGGGGACCAGGAACAGGGACGGGAAACTGGGTAAGGGCAATCGCGGGGTCGGTAAGCTGATCTATGACCATCGGCCGACGGTGATTCCGACCGCGCTGACCGGCATTAACCGCTGGCGGTTTCCCGGTTTGCTGCAGCGGGGCCGGATCCATTTCGGTGCCCCGCTCGATTTTTCCGATCTGTTGCAGCTGGACGATTGCAAGCAAACCCACCTGTTGATCGTTGAGCGCTTGATGGCGGCCATCGCCGCAGGGCTTGAGTCCGATCAATAGTAGAAGGTCAAGAACAGAATTGGCAACAGGATTCCCGCCCCGGTTAAAACCACGCCCCGGGTTTTAAGCCCGGTCTTTTTAGACACCATCAACAGGCCACTGCAGGCCAGCAGAAACAGGGCCCCAGCGTAGATATCCGCCACCCAGGTCCAGGCTTTTTTCGGATGATTCAGGTGCAGAAAGTTAAGCGGATACCAGAAGGGGCGCCGTTTGACCCTCTCGTGTTTGACCTTGCCGCTCGGCAGATGGACCCGGATCATCCTTTTTTCCACGTAAATCCACAAGTTGTCCGGGTCCGGCTGAAAGGCATTCTCATACCCTTGCAGTTCACCAAGTTGCTGTAGGATCTGTGGAATGCTGAGCGGGTTGATGACGCCGCTCGGCAGCGGGTCGATTTGCGCCTCGACCCGTTCGATGACGTAATTTGGATTCCAGTCGGCGATATGATTGACGGCAATGCCCGACAGGGCGTAGATCAGGGTCAGGCCGATGCAGAGAAAGCCGAGATCACGATGAACAACATAGTTCCACTTGCGCCAGTTCATCGCCGTGATCAAAGCCCTTCGATTTCAGCGCCGAGGCCGCGCAGCTGATAAATGGTTTCGCCCGACTTGACTGTCGAAGGATCGAACCTTTCGCCACGCTCTTCGGCATAATGCTGTTGACGCTCAATCACCTGCTGTTTAGAGAGAACGAATTTTTCCAGCATCCCTTCAACTGTCCCCTGCTTGCCCCGCGCTTCAAGCGGAAAAACAATCTTGCCATCAACCACTTTCAGGCGGATTTTTTCGAACGGCAGGTCGCCGGAAATATAAAGCCAGCAGCCTCGGCTTTGGCAAACATCGAGAATCAGGCCGGTCAGTTGCACCTTTTGGCCGACATATTTATCCGGCGTGGCCAGAATCGTCGAGAGGGGAGTGCTCTCTTTGAGGCTCAGGCCGGCACCGAAGGTTTTTGCCCAGGCCGGTGAGCTGAAAAGGACAGAAATGGCAAGCAGCGAGACGAGGATTGGTTTACTGTACATATGCTTTCTCCTATATTGGGAATGTCCGATATTGTCTGTTGCCTTGCTACGAAAGTCAATTGTTGAAAAGCTTAATTTTTGCAAAGAGAAGATTTTTTTGACAGGGTCATGGAAGTCATCTGACCTTGCCGCTAAATGCCTAAAAAATAGTGATATTCTGCTCACATCGGGTTGCTAAACAGGAAAAAAGTTGTATCATTTAGCTGTGGTGTAACTAAATGGAAAGGAGAGTAGCGATGGCATTTTTTAGGCGCAGTACCAAGATCAACGTAGTCTACAGAAATGGTGTCAAGGATCGGATCAGCCCGGCGCTATTGGGGACGCTGATCGATTCTAAGCAGATTGATCAATTCGAACGGGACGACGGTTGGGCCAGAGTTGGCCTGGATCCGATTCGCGGCATGGGCGGCATATCTTTTGAGGGTTCAGAGCGGCGGATGAACTGAATCGTTGCCGTTCCCTCGGCGCGGAAATGGATTTAACCTTAACTGCAGAGAACGCTGGTGCTGCTGGTGGGCGTGTAGGAGCTTACCAGCGTGCGCCAGGTTGAGTAATCGGGTGCTGGTATTTGCTCTTGTTGTCGACTTGTGAACCCATGTAGTGCAGACCCAGAATAATCCCCGCAATGACAACAAGCAGTGCTGCAAGCATTAAAATGTTTTTTGTCATGTCTATTTTTTCCTCGACCAATAGATTAACGCGACACCTCATCCGATCTATCTTTATCGGCCAATATCTTGATTAAATTTAATTTTTCGGAAATACTATACGGGAAGATCGGCAATTTTTCAAATTTGCCGATCTGACCCCTCTATTTTTCTGTGGAAAACGCGGGGTAATAAACTGCATGAAACTCGGGTACCCCTTATGGCAGCAGCTGAAAAAAAACGGATTCTGATCGCCGATGCAGATACCTTAAGTACTGCAACGACCATCGGTGTGTTGAAGGATGATTATCATGTTGTGACCGCAAAAACGGCTGCCGAGCTGTTCAAGAAAATGCATAAAGTTCCGCTCGACTTGATTATCCTGGAAACCAATCTTCCCGATCTGGATAGCTTCGAGCTTTGTCGGCAATTGAAAACCGATCAGGAAAGCAGGGAGTTGCCGGTGGTGTTCATCACCACAAGCAATCAGGTTGCCGCCGAAGAAAAAGGCTTTGCCGCCGGAGCGGCTGATTATATCACCAAGCCTTTCAATGCACCGACGCTCAGGGCCAGAATCAAAAATCAGCTTAAATTCAGCCACGCGATCAAGGAGCTGCAACGGCTCAATCATCTGGCTCTGGACGCCAACCCGAATACCGGGCTGCCCGGGAACACCAGTATTCTTAACGAAATGCAGCGGATTATTGAAAGCCGGGAAGCGGTTTGTGTGATCTATGTCGATCTGGATCATTTCAAGGTTTACAACGACACCTATGGGTTTGCCCAGGGTGACAACATCATCAGTTTTACCGCTAATGTCATCAAGGTCGCCTTGCAGCAGCATGGCTGCGGAGAGGCTTTTCTCGGCCATATCGGCGGCGATGATTTTGTGCTGATCCTGCCGGCGGAACAACATATGGTCGTGGCCGAGGAGATTATCCGGCGGATCGATCGGGGGATTGCAGAATTTTACTCTGCCGAAGATGTTGAGCGGGGTTTTGTCGTTGCCATAGATCGAGAGGGCTTGCAACGCCAGCATCCGTTGGTCAGCGTCAGCATGGGGGCTGTTGATCTGAGTCAGCGCAAAGTCAGTTCAGCCTTTGAAATCATCGATATCTGCACAGAGACCAAAAAAGCCGCCAAGCAGCGGTCGGGCAGCAGTGTTGTTGTCGATCAGCGGCGTCCCGTAAAACAATGAAATCCAACCACTGAAATTTACGGTTTATAACCAATAAATAATTCTGATAAAAACCATCATTCAGCCACTAAGACTCCAAGGCACGAAGAGAATTAAAAGCCCGGAATCGGGGTTTACTTTGTGTTCTTGGTGCCTTGGTGGTAATAACCTTTGTTTTGTTCATAAATTCATATATTTATATTAATTCGGAGGAACAATGAAAACAATCGATCTGCGCAGTGACACCGTCACCCAGCCGAGTGCGGCAATGCGCAAAGTGATGGCCAGTGCCGAAGTCGGGGACGACGTTTACGGTGAAGATCCTACCGTCAACCGCTTGGAAGCTCTGGTCGCAGAGATAACCGGGACCGATGCGGCCCTGTTTGTACCGACCGGCACCCAGGGCAATCTGCTGGCACTTTTGGCTCATTGTCAGCGCGGCGATGAATATATCTGTGGCCAGCAGGCGCACAATTATCGCTACGAA
>CALZHQ010000014.1 GCA_945787295.1 uncultured Desulfuromonadales bacterium | reverse complement strand
GTAGAATATTCAACAGTATGACGATGACTATTCTTTATTCGTTTGGTGGATAAATCAGCCATTACCCTGTCAAATAGTTTAGGAAATCACGTTGGAAAATGGGAAGCGATCACTTTTTCGATTAGTTGCTCTAGCGGTTATGATTGCCGGAGTCACGGCCCTGCATTATCTGACCGGAACCGACCATTCCCACGTTCATGGTATTTACCGACGGCTCTATTACCTGCCGATTGTTCTGGGGGGGATCTGGTTCTATCTGCGTGGTGGAGTCGGCATTGCCCTGCTGGTTTCGTTTCTTTACGCCCCGCACGTACTGTTTCAATGGGGGCATCTGCCTTCAATCCATATTGAACAGTACCTGGAAATTCTCATCTACAATACGATCGGCTTTTTAACCGGATTTCTTGCTTCCAAAGAACACGCCCAGCGTTTGCGGGCTGAGGAAGCAGCGGAGCACCTTGCGACCAGTTATGCCAAGCTGAAATCGCAGGCCGACCTGATTCTTGAGATTGAAGATCAATTACGCCGTGCCGATCGTCTGACCGCTTTGGGGGAGTTGTCCGCCGGCATGGCTCATGAAATACGCAACCCGCTCGGTTCGATTCGGGGGACGGCAGAGATCCTGCGGGACGCCTTCCCGCCAGAAGATCGTTATGCCGAATTTACCAAAATTATGGTCAGCGAGGTTGATCGCCTTAATAAGGTTCTCGAGGATTTCCTCCGCTTTGCCCGTCCCGATGCCAGTGAACGGAACGATTTCAAACCAGATCAGGTGTTAGGTGAAGTACTGCAACTGACACAGCAACAGGCGAGTAAAAAACAGATCAGTATCGTCTGGGACGAAAAAAAATTACCCGCGGCGATCGGTGACAGTTCACAGTTTAAACAGGTTTTTTTGAACCTGATCCTTAACGCCTTGCAGGCGTTGCCTCATGGTGGCCAGTTGTTGATTGAGTCGTCGCTTATGGACGATCAAATTCATCTGGTCTTTTCAGATAACGGCCCTGGAATTCCGGAAAACGATCTCGATAAAATATTCAATCCCTTTTTTACCACCAAGGATGATGGGACCGGCCTTGGATTGGCCATCACGCACCGGATTGTCAAAAATCACTGCGGCCAGATCAGCGTCAGGAATCGCCCAGAAGGTGGTGCCCAGTTCACCCTGATCCTGCAACAAGTGGATCATCCGTTCGCAGAAGAGGATGTCAATGGCTAAACAGATTTTGTTGATAGATGATGATGTTTCTTTGCGCAGGGTGACCGAGTTTAACCTTCAGGAGGCCGGTTATCAGGTAGTGACCGCCGCAAATGGTATAGATGGGGTGGAACTGTTCAAGCGACACCGTCCGGCCATGGTCATATCTGATGTGCAGATGCCGGAAATGGATGGCTATCAGGTGCTGCAAGAGGTTCTCGAACTTGAACCGCAAACCCTGGTGATTATCATTACGGCTTTTAGTTCAGTCGAAAAGGCAGTTGCCGCGATGAAGAGCGGCGCCCATGATTATTTGACCAAACCGTTTAGTCGTGATCAGCTCAGTCTCGCCGTGGCGAAAGCTTTTGAATTTCGCAAATTACGTCAGGAGAATACCCAGTTAAAGGATGCGCTTGCCGGTAAGCTGGATAGGCAGCAGATCATCGGTCGGTCGCGGGCCATGCAACAGCTGCTGCAACGGGTGGAGCGTGTTGCAGTCAGTCAGGCTTCGGTCTTGATCAGTGGTGAGAGCGGCACGGGGAAAGAGGTCATTGCCAAGGCGCTGCATCAAGGCTCTGAGCGGCGTGACGGTCCTTTTGTCGCGGTCAACTGTGCGGCGATACCGAAGGATCTGATTGAGAGCGAACTGTTCGGTCATCTCAAGGGCTCTTTTACTGGTGCGGTCAAAGATCGACAAGGAAAATTCTCGCTGGCCGACGGCGGTACTCTGTTTCTTGATGAGATCGGTGAACTGCCGATCGATCTACAGCCGAAACTGCTGCGTGCTTTGCAGGAACAGACTTTTGAGCCGGTTGGTGGAACCACCGAGCAGGTCGACGTGCGGGTGGTTGCTGCGACCAATCGCAACCTGGAAGAGGCCATGCAGGAGGGACGCTTCCGTGAGGATCTTTATTACCGGCTGGCAGTGGTGCCGATGGAGCTGCCGCCACTTCGTGAGCGGAAAGATGATATTCCGCTGCTGCTCGATTTTTTCCTGAAAAAACAGCAAGCCGACGCGGGAGTTAGCTTCTCGCCAGAGTTGGTCGCTTATCTGCAGGATTACAATTGGCCGGGCAATGTCCGGGAACTGGAGAATGTTGTCGAACAGATGCTCATATTTCGCCATGATGACCAATTGGAGTTGGCCGATCTGCCTCAGCGAATTGGTCGGCCCAGCATGCGCAGCGGCGGAGTACTTAACCTGCCGGATGAGGGTTATTCCCTTGAGGCTCTTGAGCAGGAAGCTGTTGAAGAGGCGTTGCGGCGCTGTGACGGCAACAAGAGCAAAGCCGCAGCTTTCCTGCAGATACCACGCCATACTCTGCTGTATCGTCTGGAAAAATACAACATTCAAACCCCTTAGGAGTTTGTCCCATTATGCTGGTTCGTTATCTGGTTTATTCATTCTTGTTGATTATATTTACGGTCCCTGTTGCATCGGCGGCGGAACGGCGGACTGCGGTGGTTGAGGCCGTTGCAAAAGCCCGTGATGCCGTGGTCAATATCCGTACTGAGCAGATCGTACGTCGCCAGAGCAGTCCGTTTTTCGGTTTCGGGGATTCGATTTTTGATCAGTTCTTTTCCGATATGTTTCCGTCCCGCAGTTATCGAACCCAGTCACTCGGGTCCGGAGTCATCATCAACGCTCAAGGTTATGTGCTGACTAACGCCCACGTGGTGGAAAAGGCTTCAAAAATATATCTCGCCTTGCCAGAGCGCAACAAAGAACTAGAGGCGACGCTGATTGGCAAAGACAGCCGCATCGATCTGGCGGTTCTGAAAATTGACGAGCCTGGAACATATCCCTACCTGCTGCCGGCTAGATCGGATGACCTGATGCTCGGCGAGTCGATTATTGCCATCGGCAACCCTCTTGGCCTGGGGCATTCGATCACCACCGGGATTGTCAGTTCAACCAAACGACGCATCCAGTTGGATAAAAACTTTTCTTCGGTATTTATCCAGACCGATGCTTTGATCAATCCCGGTAACTCGGGCGGCCCACTGATTAATATTAATGGAGAACTGGTCGGGATCAACACCGCCATCGCACGACAGGCCCAGGGGATCGGCTTTTCCATTCCGATCGATACGGCTAAGCGGGTCATGGGGGATCTGATCGAGTATGGGCGGGTGCGGCGGGCTTTTCTCGGTGTTGTGCCGGCGGAAGTGAGCAGTGCTTTTGCCCGGTCGCACGGCGATGGTGGGGTGCTGGTTGAGGAGCTGCTGCCAGATTCGCCGGCGGAAAAAGCCGGTCTGCAGATAGCCGATGTGATCCTGGCCATCGACGGGGTGCCGGTGACCTCACTGGAGGATTATTTTTCTCTATTACAGACCTACACCCCGGACGACACCTTGCAGCTGACCCTGTTACGCGGATTGAAAAATCAGCAGCAGAGCGTATTGTTAACAGCCTTGCCCGATGGATATGAATTATCATATACTCTGCGGACTTTTGGTTTCTTGCCCCGTCAAGGTCGTCGGGATGTATTGGTCGACAAGGTTGCTGACAATTCAGCGGCCGAACAGGTCGGTTTGATTAAGGGGGACCGAATTGCCGAGGTCGATGGTGTCGAGGTGCAGACCCTGGAAGAGTTTGCCGAAGTCATTGCCGACCGACTCGGTCGTTTGCCGCTGACATTTCTGGTTGTTCGTGGTAATCGTGGCTATCTGATTGAGTTGCCCTAGGCTCCTGAAGGAAAAGCTAAAATGCGTTATTCTATTACTAAAGGTTTCGTGCTGGCACTTCTGTTCAGTTTTTTTCTCGTTGCTTGTAGCGAACAGCCAGCCAGCCAGCCTCAGCTTTCCGCAGGAGCAGAGAAGGGTCAGCTGGCCCCTGATTTTACTCTTAAAGATATGCAGGGGCAGGACGTCTCTCTTTCCAATCTGAAAGGGAAGGTCGTTGTTCTCAATTTCTGGGCGACCTGGTGTCCTCCCTGTCGAGAAGAGATGCCGTCGATGGAGATGCTCTATCGCAAGTACAAGAATCAGGGGCTGGTCATCCTGGCGGTCAATGTTGAAGAAAACGGCGCCCAATTAGTGCAGGGTTTCTTGCAACGCAACCCTTATAGCTTTTCGATTCTGCTGGATGAGACAGCCGAGATTCAGGACCTCTATGGGGTGTTTCGTTTTCCCGAAACCTTTATCATCGATCGTCACGGGAACGTCGTAGAAAAGGTCACCGGGGCTATCGACTGGACATCTGGACCGGTTTTTAAGTTAATCAGTTCCCTGCTTAACGGTTGATCCAGCATTCGGGAGAGTTTATGGACGCAAGTACAGACGTCACTATCTGGATCGCTTTTAGTGCAGGGTTGCTCTCTTATTTCTCCCCCTGCGTGTTACCACTGATCCCTTCTTATCTGACCTATATCTCCGGGCTGTCCTTTGGTGAGCTGAAGAATGCGCATGCCAATACCAAGGTTCGCTTGACGGTTGTCTTTCATTCTTTAGCTTTTATTGCCGGTTTTTCGGCTGTGTTTATCGGCCTCGGCGCTTTAGCCGGTCTCGCTTCCTCCTCCTTTCAGGCGAATCTGCGTGAGGGGCTGGGAATTATCCAGAAGGTCGGCGGGGTCTTAATCTTCATTTTCGGTGTCCATCTCAGTGGTTTATTCCACTTTGGAATGTTACTGGGAGAAAAAAGGATTCATCTGCGCAACAAACCGACCGGCTTTGTCGGCACCTTTTTGGTCGGGGTTGCCTTTGCCGCCGGTTGGACCCCTTGTATCGGTCCGATCCTCGGCGCTATTCTGGCCATCGCCGCCAGTAGTTCTGGCGGAGTAGGGCGCGGTGTTCTGTTGCTCTCATCTTACTCACTCGGCCTCGGAGTTCCTTTTCTTATTTCCGGCATTCTTTTCCACAGTTTCCTTAGCTTTTTCGATCGCTTCAAGAAACATATCCGCATCGTTGAAATTGTGACCGGTGTCTTGCTGATGGTTGCCGGTGTGTTGCTGTTCTTTGACCAGTTCAGCCGGATTGCCGGTTTCCTTTACGAGTTCTTCCCACCATCGCTCGAGTAGGCAGGTTGATTCAAATGCTTGTAGCGGGCGTCCTGAGGGCGCCTTTTTTTGTGGTTTGTAGGCCAGTTTTTTCTTGACCTTTTCTCTGTGATTTATTAGCTTCTGAAAATCGTTTTCAATTTCCCGGAGGGGAGGCATAGCCAATGGATCCGGTCACACAGTTTAATGACTACATCAGCCGTAAAGGTTTAAAGACCACCAGTCAGCGAATGATCATCCTGGAAACCTTTCTCGAATCAGATTCCCATTATTCGACTGAGGATCTGTACCTGAAACTGCGGGCAGATTACCCTAAAATCGGTTACGCGACCGTTCATCGGACCCTCAAGCTGTTTGCTGAGTGCGGGATTGCCGCTGAACGGAACTTTGGTGACGGGCAAACCCGGTTTGAGCCGATTCATGGTGAAGAGCATCATGACCATCTGGTTTGTACCGAGTGCGGCTTGATCATCGAGTTTGAAGAACCGCAGATCGAAAAGCTGCAGGAATCAGTTGCTACAGCCCACCAGTTTACTATTGCGAGTCATCGTCTGGAACTTTATGGCATGTGTGCTTCCTGCGCTGCCGCCGACCAGTAATTGTTAACCCCCTAGTTTTTATCGAAAGTTTTTAGCTTTATGGCAGAGCAGCAGCCGCAACCGAAAGTCGTTTTGGTTGGCAATCCGAATGTCGGCAAGAGCGTCCTTTTTAACGTCCTGACTGGTGCTTATACAACCGTCTCGAATTATCCCGGGACCTCAGTAGAGGTATCGCGCGGTCATTGCGAGATCGGCGCTACCAACTATGAGATTCTCGATACCCCGGGCATGTACTCGATCATGCCGATCACTGAGGAAGAGCGGGTCGCCCGCCAGATATTGCTGAAAGAAACGCCCCATGCCGTTCTGCATGTGATCGATGCCCGCAATATCGAGCGGATGTTGCCGATGACCCTGCAACTGATTGAGGCCGGCCTGCCGATCATTCTGGTGGTCAATATACTCGATGAGGCAGAACGACTCGGCATGCAGATCGATCTGAAAAAACTGCAGAATAACCTCGGCGTGCCGGTGATCGGCACCGTAATGAAACGCAAGCAGGGGCTGGCCGAGCTGCAAGATGCGATTGCTGGATATGCATCGGTTCCCCACAAGCCGTTCAGCTACGGGAGTGATCTGGAACGGGATGTTGCCCGCATGGCTGCTATGATCAAAGGGGACTACCGCTTCAGCAAACGTTCTACCAGCCTGTTGTTGATGCAGAAAGATATCGATATCGAACAACTGGTCGAGCAGGGTGAAAGTGACACCGATCTCGTTCAGCTTCAGGGTTTGGTGCGTGATATCGTCTTCGAACGCCGGGCCGACCTGCATCTGCAGATCAGTATGGAGCGAAAAAAAATCTGTAAGCAGATGCTCGCCGGCGTCGTGACCCAAGCGGAACAGGTTGACGAGCCTTTCGCCGAGAAGCTCTCGCGGTGGACCATGAATCCCTGGAGTGGCGCACCGATTCTGCTGCTGGTCGTCTATTTCGGTCTCTATCAGTTTGTCGGAGGCTTCGGTGCTGGCACACTGGTTGATTTTCTCGAAGGCAATCTGTTTGAGGAACATATCAATCCGGCTGTCGTCGGTTACGTTCAGCAACACATCAAAGCGGAATGGTTGTTCGAACTTTTAGCCGGTGAGTACGGTCTCTGGACTCTGGGAATCCGCTATGCAGTAGCGCTGGTGTTGCCGATTGTCGGGACGTTCTTCCTGATATTTTCACTGTTGGAAGATACCGGATACTTCCCCCGACTGGCCTTGTTGGTTGATCGCATTTTCAAGACTATCGGCCTCTCCGGCCGGGCGGTCATCCCGATGGTTCTCGGTTTCGGGTGCGATACCATGGCAACCATGGTCACCCGCACTCTGGAAACCGTCCGCGAGCGGATTATTGCGACCGTCTTGCTTGCTCTGGCGATCCCCTGCAGTGCCCAACTCGGCGTCATCCTCGGCCTGCTCTCTGAGGTTCCTGGAGCATTAATGATCTGGCTGGCCTTCATGCTGCTGGTGTTTATGCTGGTCGGCTTTCTGGCCTCGAAAGTGATGCCGGGCGAACATCCGGTCTTCTACATGGAGCTGCCGCCGATGCGGCTGCCGCAGTTCCGCAACGTGGCGGTAAAAACCCTGACCCGCATGCAGTCGTATTTCATGGAAATTCTGCCGCTGTTCCTGTTCGCCTCCTTCATCCTCTGGGGGCTGAAGATGCTCGGCGCCCTGGAAGGAGTGATCGGCGTGCTTGCCCCGGTGGTGAGGGCGATCGGTCTGCCCACGGAAGCGACTTCGGCCTTTGTGTTCGGTTTCTTCCGCCGTGATTTCGGTGCGGCCGGTCTCTACGATCTACAGACCAACGGACTGTTGACCGCCACCCAGTTGACCGTGGCGGCTGTCACCCTGACCCTGTTTGTCCCCTGTATTGCTCAGTTTCTGATGATGAAAAAAGAACGCGGGTTCCGGATATCTATAGGCATCTTCCTGTTTGTTTCGGTGATGGCTTTCGTTTGCGGCTGGGCTCTGAACAAGTTCCTGCTGGGAACAGGATTGCTGGCATGACTTGTGGTTTCTGCGGCCAGGAAATCCCTGACGAAATCGGCCCGACCGAAGAAAAAAACTCCTGTGGTAGTTGCCGAGGGGGCTGTCGCAAGATACATTGTCCTCATTGCGGTTACGCTAACCCGGCCCCCGGGAAATTGCTGCGCAAGATACTGAATAAATCTAACGAGAAGGATTGAGATAGATGGAACGATTGTCAGCGAAGGCAGAAGAAATTCTGGAGTCCCTGTGGATCGCAACGGTTGAAGGGGATGAGGTCGGGTGTCTGCTCAGCGAACTGGAGATTGCGCCGGGGGATGACGAACTGGTCGAGTTGGAAGGGCACGCTTACGTCGAAACTCGCGGGGAGCGCCTCTATCTACGAAAAGAAGGGCGCCCGGAAGCAGAGATGACCGTCCGTCGTCACCGTCTCGCCGAGCGTTTGATGATGGATATCCTCGATATACAAGGGGACGAGGGGAACGAGCAGGCCTGTGCCTTCGAACATCTGCTGCACCAGGGGGTCGATACCAAGATCTGCACCCTGCTCAATCACCCAACCACCTGCCCGCACGGCAAACCGATTCCCCCCGGAACCTGCTGCGAAGAAGCCCGGCAGAAAGGCTCTCCCGGGATCGTGCCGCTGACCGAGCTGAAATCGGGTGAAGCTGGCGAGATCGCCTACCTGGCAGCCAGTGATGGCAAGAAAATGCAGAAGCTGATGAGCATGGGGGTGTTGCCAGGCAGCGATCTGCAACTGATGCAGTCTTTTCCCAGCTACATCTTCAAGGTCGGCCATTCCCAGTTTGCAGTTGATGACACCTTGGCGCGGGAGATACATATCCGCAGACCGGTGAAATGAAAATACCAAGGGGCGATCAAGCGGATCGCCCCTTGGTATTTGTCGGCCTGTATTTCTCTGTTCGATTGAGCTATACTGCCCGGCCAATTCATTATTAACGTTTAGGAGATATAGATATGTTCCGCGAACCGAAAGAGACCGTCACCTTATTGCAGGAAAAACTCCAGGAATTATGGAGGTATCTTTGACGTCCCTGTCAAGAAGGAACGGGTTCAGGAATTAGAGGCCGAAATCGCCGATCCCGATTTCTGGAATCAGGGCGACAAGGCGCAGGAACTGCTGCGGGAGCGGACCGGACTGCAGAAGATTGTCGAGAGCTGCGAAGAGGCCAAACAGCAGCTCGATGATATCGAGGTGCTGATCGAAATGGGCGAAGAGGGCGAGGATCAGGAGACCCTCGATGAAGTCAACGAGCTGTTGCCCGACATCGCAAAGCAGATCGATCAGATGGAGTTCGCGCGGATGCTGTCCGGCGAGCATGACGCCAACAACGCTGCACTGAGCATTAACGCCGGAAGTGGCGGCACCGAAGCGCAGGATTGGGCCGAGATGTTGCTGCGCATGTACCTGCGTTACTGTGAGCGTAAAGGATTCAAAACCGAGTTGACCGAATACCAGGCGGGTGATGATGCCGGGATGAAGAGCGCCACCTTCACCATCACCGGCGATTACGCCTACGGTTACCTGAAAGCGGAGAGCGGCGTGCATCGCCTGGTGCGGATCTCACCCTTCGATTCCAACGCCCGGCGGCATACCTCTTTTACATCGGTGTTCGTTTTTCCCGAACTGGACGATTCGATCGAAGTCGAGATCGAGGAGAAGGACCTCAAGGTCGATACCTTCCGTGCCAGCGGAGCCGGAGGGCAGCATATCAACAAAACCGATTCGGCGATCCGTATCACTCACGTGCCGACCGGAACCGTGGTGGCCTGTCAGAACGAGCGCAGCCAGCACAAAAACCGCGCAACGGCGATGAAACAGTTGAAAGCCCGCTTGTACGAGCTGGAGATGCGCAAGAAAGAGGAGGAGGCCGCAGCCTTTTCCGAGGATAAAAAAGAGATCGGCTGGGGCAGCCAGATCCGCTCTTACGTGCTGCACCCTTACCGGATGGTCAAGGACCATCGCACCAACCATGAGACCGGTAATACCGATGCTGTTCTCGATGGTGATCTGGAAGGCTTTATCGAGGCTTATCTGCTGCAAGGAAAATGATTTTCCCCAGGCAGGCAAAGGTTAAAACGATGTCCCATTTTTACGGCGCTCTTTTATTCCAGAAAGGCGCCGTAAATGCTTGACTCGCAGTGGCGATTCAGTTAGCTTCACCGGTTAAAATTCCCCCGCGCAAAAGGAGCTGATCGATGCAAGATTCTGACATTCCCGTAGGCCTGACATTTGATGATGTCCTGCTGGTCCCTGCTCATTCACAGGTGCTGCCCAAGGAGGTTGATTTAAGTACTCAATTGACCGCATCGATCAAGCTGAATATTCCGCTGCTGTCTGCGGCGATGGATACGGTCACCGAGTCACGCTCAGCGATCTGCATGGCCCGAGAAGGGGGACTCGGGATCATCCACAAGAATATGACACCGCTTGAGCAGGCGACCGAGGTCGATCAGGTGAAGAAATCGGAAAGCGGCATGATTGTCGACCCGATCACCATGGAGCCGGACCAGAAGATTTACGAAGCGCTGGCTGTGATGAAGAAGTACCGCATCTCCGGGGTGCCGGTGACCAAGAACGGCAAGCTGGTCGGCATTATGACCAACCGCGACCTGCGTTTCGAAACCAAGCTCGATCAGCCGATTGCAAACGTGATGACCAAAGATGCGCTGGTCACCGTTCCTCCCGGAACGACCCTCGAAGAAGCTAAATTCCATCTGCATAAGCATCGTATCGAAAAGCTGCTGGTGGTCGATGACAACTTTGCCCTCAAGGGGCTGATCACCATCAAGGATATTGAAAAAGTCCGTAAATACCCGAACGCATGTAAGGATGAGCTTGGTCGTTTGCGGGTCGGCGCTGCTGTGGGGGTTGGTGCCGATCTGGAAGAACGTGCTGAGGCCTTGGTCAATGCCGGGGTTGACCTGCTGGTCGTCGATACCGCCCACGGTCATTCACAGGGGGTTATCGATACCATCGCCCAGGTGCGAAAGAACTATCCAGACGTGCAACTGATGGCAGGTAATATTGCCACCGGTGCCGCCGCAGTTGCCCTGATCGACGCCGGGGTCGATGCCGTCAAGGTCGGTATCGGACCAGGTTCGATCTGCACCACCCGTGTTGTCGCCGGGGTTGGCGTGCCGCAGATTACCGCCATCCGCGAAGTGGCCAAGGTGACCCACTCTGCCGGGATCCCGCTGATCGCTGATGGCGGCATCAAGTTTTCCGGCGATCTGCCCAAAGCGATTGCCGCCGGTGCCGATATCATCATGATCGGCTCCCTGTTTGCCGGAACTGAAGAGTCCCCCGGTGAAACCATCCTTTACCAGGGCCGGACCTATAAATCCTACCGTGGTATGGGCAGTCTCGGGGCGATGAAGCAGGGCAGTAAGGACCGCTATTTCCAGGGTGATGTTGAGACCGAAACAAAGCTGGTTCCGGAAGGGATCGAAGGTCGGGTGCCTTTCCGTGGCCCGCTTTCCGACAATATCCATCAATTGATGGGCGGTCTGCGTTCCGGCATGGGCTACACCGGTTGCCGCACCATCAAGGAGCTGCAGCAGAACGGTCAGTTCGTCCGTATCACCAATGCCGGTCTGCGCGAGTCCCATGTCCACGATGTGACCATTACCCAGGAAGCACCCAACTACCGCATGGAGCGGGGACAATAACTGATGACCGATATCCATAGCGAAAAGATTCTGATCCTCGATTTTGGTTCCCAGTACACCCAGTTGATTGCCCGACGGGTGCGTGAATCGCATGTCTATTGCGAGCTGCACCCTTATGATATGGGACTGGAGGAGATCAAGGCTTTCGGTGCCAGTGGGATCATCCTCTCCGGCGGTCCCAAGTCGGTTTACGACCAGGGGGCTCCGGCGATCGAAGAAGAACTGTTCGAACTCGGCATTCCGGTGCTCGGTATCTGTTACGGCATGCAGTTGATGAGTCGTCACTTCGGTGGCGAGGTTATCGCCGCCGGTAAGCGGGAGTATGGGCATGCAGAGCTGCTGGCCGTAGGGACTCCTGGACCACTGTTCGACGGTTTCTTTGCCGAGGGCAAAAGTCCGGTCTGGATGAGTCACGGTGATCATGTAGAAAAGCTGCCGGCAGGCTTCGAGATGATCGCCAGGACTGCCAATGCCCCGGTCTGTGGCATTCAGAATGTTGCTCGCAACCTGTACGGTGTGCAGTTTCACCCCGAGGTTAATCACACCCCGCGCGGCGACGCGCTGGTCAACACCTTTGTGCGCAAGATCTGTGGCTGTCGCGGTAGTTGGACGCCGGGACAGATTATTGAAGACGCGGTGGCGCGGATTAAAGAGCAGGTTGGCAGCGACCAAGTAATTCTCGGTCTGTCCGGCGGGGTCGATTCCTCGGTTGCCGCCGCGCTGATCCACAAGGCGATCGGTGACCAGCTGCACTGCGTGTTTGTCGACAATGGCCTGCTGCGTCTCGACGAAGGCGACCAGGTCATGGCTACCTTCGCCAGCAACATGGGCGTCAAGGTCACCCGGGTGAATGCCCAGCAGCGTTTCTACGACGGTCTGGCAGGGGAGGTCGACCCGGAGAAAAAGCGCAAGATCATCGGCAACCTGTTTGTCGATATATTCGAAGAAGAGTCGAATAAAATCGACGACGCCAAGTGGCTGGCCCAGGGAACCATCTATCCCGATGTTATCGAGTCGGCCGGCGCCAAGACCGGCAAGGCCCACAACATCAAAAGTCACCACAATGTCGGTGGCCTGCCCGACTATATGAAGCTGGAGCTGCTCGAGCCGCTGCGCGAACTGTTCAAGGATGAAGTCCGCGCCATCGGTGAGGAGCTCGGCCTGCCGCACCAGATGGTCTGGCGGCATCCGTTTCCCGGGCCGGGGCTGGGAGTGCGGATTCTCGGCGAGGTTAAGGAGGAGTACTGCGAAATTCTCCGCCGTGCCGATGCCATTTACATCGAAGAACTCTATGAAAGCGGCCATTACCACAAGATCAGCCAGGCCTTTGCCGTTTTCCTGCCGGTCAAGTCGGTCGGTGTTATGGGCGATGGCCGGACCTATGAATATGTTGTGGCTCTGCGCGCGGTAGAAACCAAGGACTTCATGACCGCAGGCTGGTACCCGATGCCGTACGAGGATCTGGCACGGATCAGTGGCCGGATCATCAACGAGGTTAAGGGAATCAACCGGGTCACTTATGATATCTCCAGCAAGCCGCCCGCGACGATTGAATGGGAATAAGTTGTACTTAGTTATGATAAAAGCCGTCAGCAATTGCTGACGGCTTTTTCGTTGGGTTTTGAATTCATTTTCTATGTTGGGAGTTGCGAATGAAGGTGAATGCCATTGAACAATACCTGTGCTGAGACTTGTCGGTATGGTCGATAAGAAAAGAGGCGACTGTATCGATTTTACCGTCCTGGCGATCTGGGGGAGGGCGCAGTTTGAAACTGTCCTGACAGGACAACACGGGATTGACCGAGAATGAAGATTTTATAGTCATGAATCTTTTGATAGAGATTGGTTTATGTAATGATTTCAGTATTTTGAAAAGTTACTTGACATGGGCTAATAAGGCGACTAGATTGCGCCCCATCAGCATGGGCTGAGTAGTGATGTCGGCGAAGATTAATCTTACCTGAAAAGGACCTGCCAAATGATCGAACCTTTCAAGATGGGCTATACCGCTATCGGCGGACTCGGGATCTTTATTCTCGGGATGAAATACCTCTCTGACAGCTTACAGATGCTTTCGGGAGGTATGATCCGTAAAGCGATCGCGTCAGTCACCACCAACCGCTTCCTGGCGGTTCTGGTCGGCTTGTTTATCACCACCTTCGTCCAGTCCTCATCGATCACCACGGTTATGGTGGTCGGCCTGACCAACGCCGGTCTGATGGAATTGACCCAGGCGATTGGTGTCATTCTTGGCGCCAATATCGGTACGACCATTACTGGCTGGATCCTGGCGGTCAAGGTTGGCAAGTACGGACTATTGCTAATTGCTATCGGGGTTTTCCCGATGCTCTTTTCGAAGAACGACCGGATATCAGCCAGCGCCAAAGTCATAGTTTCTCTCGGGATGATTTTCTTTGGTCTGCAGATTATGAGCGGTGCTTTTAAACCGTTGCGCAGCGACGAAGGTTTCATGAACCTGATGTTGACTCTTGATGCGCAGACCTTGCTGAGTATCCTCGGTTGTGTGGCCATCGGATGTCTGATGACCATGGTGATTCAGAGCAGTTCAGCGATGCTCGGTATTACCATTGCCCTTGCCACAACCGGAGCTATCCCACTTTATACCGCTATTGCCCTGGTTATGGGGGAGAATATCGGCACCACCATCACGGCCCAGTTCGCGGCGATCGGCGGGAGCGTATCGGCTCGACGGGCGGCGATGGCGCACAGTATTTTTAATGTTCTCGGGGTTGTGATCATCATTTCGATCTTTTCTTTCTATGTTGATATGATCGAGACCTTTGTCCCCGGTGTTTCCGGCTTCATCGATGCCGAAGGTAATCGTCCCTATGTTGCCGCCCATATCGCCATGGCCCACACCTTCTTCAATGTAACGGCTACGCTGGTGATGCTGCCGTTTCTTAATCATCTGGCTAGACTTGTAATCAAAGTTGTGCCGGAACGAGAGGGAGCCGTAAAGGGTGGATTTAAGTATATCGGGGCTCCCGGCACCATACCGGTGGCGATGGGTATTTCAATGGTCTATGAGGAGCTCAGGCAGATGCAAGGCCGGGTGCGAAAAACCTTGAAGCATTCCGGAAGTTTTTTACAACGGGACCTGAAAAAGCGAGACAAGTTCTATAAAAAGGTCACTGCGCTCGAAGATGAAACAGATGTGATGCAGCATGAGATTACCAGTTTTGTTGTCACTTTGATGCAGTCTGGTAATGCCAGCAATGAGCAGTCGGATCGGGCTTATGGTTACGTGCGGGCTGCCGACGAGTTGGAATCGATCGCCGATTATGCCGCCTCGCTCTGTTCCTATATGAAACGTCTCGATAAGCATGAACTCAATTTCAGTCAAGATGCATGGGACGATCTACTCAAGTTCCACCACGAAGTGTTCGCTTTTTTTACTCACGTCTGTAAGGCGTTCAATGACGAAGATAGTAGCAGTACGCGACAGATCTATGACGAGGCGAGCCGGCTTAATGACCTGGCGGATAAAATCCGTAAGGCGCATCTTGACCGTATGAAAGAAGGCTCCTGCGGTGCTTTGCCGGCATTAACCTTCAGTGATATGGCTGTGGCCCTGCGGCGAATCAAAAACCACACGGTCAACCTGCATGAGGCACTGTTTGATGAAGCCACGTCGGTGTCTTGATGTAGGTCGCTGCCCCAGACTAGTGAAACAACCTAAGCTCCACCAGGCAAATGATACCTGGTGGAGCTTTTTCGGTGATACTTGATAAAAAGTATCGGCAGATGAGGTATTTGCTTGGCACGCCTGCACCTTTCTGGCATAATCCCCCGTCTTTTTAAAAAATAACGCTAGTTAAAGGGTTTAACTGATGTCGGATAAGATTCGCAATATTGCTATTATCGCCCACGTTGACCACGGCAAGACCACCCTGGTGGATGCCATGCTGATTCAGTCCGGGGTGTTTCGGGAAAACCAGGCGATCACCGAACGGGTGATGGACAGTAACGACCTGGAGAAGGAGCGGGGGATCACCATTCTCTCGAAGAACCTTTCGGTTCAGCACGGTGATCTGAAGATCAATATCGTTGATACTCCGGGACACGCTGACTTCGGTGGCGAGGTGGAACGAATTCTGAAGATGGTTGATTCGGTGCTGCTGCTGGTCGATGCCTTCGATGGTCCGATGCCGCAGACCCGCTTCGTGCTGAAGAAATCCCTCGATTTGGGCCTGAAACCGATCGTTGTTATCAACAAGATCGACCGTCCCGGTTCCCGGCCAACGGAAGTTGTTGATATGGTTTTTGATCTGTTCTGCGAGCTGAACGCCAACGAAGATCAGCTCGATTTCCCGATCGTGTATGCCAGTGCCAAAAATGGCTATGCCATGCATGAACTGGAAGATGAGTCGGAGAATCTGGAACCGCTGTTCGAGGTTATTCGCGATCGGGTTGATCCGCCGCAGGTTGATATTGATGCGCCATTTCAATTGTTGGTCACCAATATTACCTACAATAAATTTATCGGCCGGATCGCCACCGGCAAGATTTTTAACGGCCGTGTCACTTCAGGTGAAACCATTGCTTGGATCAACAAGGATGGCGATATCAAGAAAAGCCGGATCACCAAGTTGCTCGGCTATCAGGGGTTGCAGCAAATCGAGATTGATGAGGCTCTCGCAGGAGATATCGTCACCATTGCCGGCTTTGAAGAACTGGGCATTGGCGAAACACTCGCTTCAGCCGAGACTCCAGTCGCACTTCCCTATGTTGCGATTGACGAGCCGACTCTGTCGATGAATTTTATTGTCAGCAACTCGCCATTTGCAGGGCGTGAGGGCAAATATGTGACTTCGCGGAATATCCGTGACCGCTTGATGAAAGAGATCCGCACCAATGTTTCTCTGCGGGTTGAAGATACCGACAACACCGACACCTTCAAAGTGTCTGGCCGTGGTGAATTACATTTGTCGATCCTGATTGAGAACATGCGTCGCGAAGGTTTCGAGATGTCGGTTTCCAAGCCGGAAGTTATTTTTCGCGAGATTGAAGGCCAACATTGCGAGCCGATGGAATATCTGTCGATTGACGTGCCGGAAGAATACCAGGGGGCAGTCATTGAAAAGCTCGGTTCGCGAAAGGCCGAGATGGTTTCGATGCAGCCCATGGATGGTACCAACCGAATTGAGTTTGTTGTCCCTGCTCGTGGCTTGATCGGATTCCGTACCGAGTTCATGACCGAAACACGTGGTACCGGAGTGATGAATCACACCTTCCACGAGTATGCGCCCTACAAGGGGCCAATCGTCGGTCGAAAGAACGGCGTCATGATATCTATGGACGCTGGTGTGACGATCGATTACTCGTTGTTCAGCCTGCAGGATCGTGGAATTCTGTTTGTCGGATCGGGAGTTGAAGTCTATGAGGGGATGATCATTGGTCAGAACGCCAAGGAGAACGATCTGGTTGTCAATGCTTGCAAGGGGAAGAAGCTGACCAACGTGCGTGCTTCCGGCTCTGACGATGCGATGCGCATGACACCGCCGACTATTTTGTCGCTGGAACAGGCTTTGGAGTACATTAATATTGATGAGCTGGTTGAAGTGACACCAAAGTCGATCCGCTTGCGCAAGCGTTATCTTGATGCTAATGAGCGGAAGAAGATGGAGAAGAAGCAGAAGTAAGTCGCTCTGCAGCGAGTAGAAAAAAACGGGGCCGGCCTAATGTCGATCGGCCCCGTTTTTTATTGATCCATTCGTAACCGTTTAATCTTTTCTACCAGCGTGGTCCGGTTGATACTCAGGAGATCTGCCGCGCGAGCTTTGACCCCATTTTCCAACTCCAACGCCTGCTCGATCATTTGGCGCTCAATATCGGCGATGACCCGGGACATGTCGACCCCATCGCGGGTGACTTGCGGGGCGGAGGACGGGAGTTCCGTCTGGACGTTGCCAATGTCGGGAGGCAGGTCGTTGCAGCTGATAGTCTCGCCATCGGTCAGCGCCACAGTCCGCTCGATAACATTTTCCATCTCGCGAACATTGCCTGGCCAATCATAGGCTTCAATGGCGAACATAGCCGCCTGGTCGATGGTCATTAAAGGCCGGTGCATCTCCTTGCAGATTTTGCCGAGAAAATACCTGGCCAGCAGGGAGATGTCGCCACGCCGTTCTTTGAGTGGTGGCAGGACAATCGGAATAACGTTTAATCGATAATAGAGATCTTCACGAAATTGTCCCGCCTTGACCTGCTCAGCCAGGTCCGCATTGGTGGCTGAAATCAGGCGCACATCGAGGTGGATTCTACGGCTGGATCCGACCCGCTCGAATTCGTGTTCCTGCAAAACCCGGAGTAGTTTCATCTGTAGTTGCAGCGGCATGTCGCCGATTTCATCAAGGAAGATGGTGCCGCCATTGGCCACTTCGAACTTGCCTGGTTTATCCACGACCGCACTGGTGAAAGAGCCTTTGACATGGCCGAACAGCTCCGATTCGAGCAGATCGGCCGGTATGGCGCCACAGTTGATGGCAACAAAGGGTTGGTCTTTGCGTGGACTGTTGAAGTGGATCGCTTTGGCGACCAGCTCTTTGCCGGTTCCAGAGGCACCGAGAATCAGGATGGTCGAGTCGGTGTTGACCACTTTTTCCATGCGGGTGAATACCTGCTGCATGGCCTGGCTGGTGCCGATAATGTTGTCGAAGTTATACTTCCTGTGTAATTGCTGCCGCAGGTATTGGTTTTCGATCACCAGTTGGCTTTTTTCCAGTGCTTTTGCCACCTGCAGTTTGAGCCGTTCAAAATTGAACGGCTTGGTGATGTAATCGAAGGCCCCTTCCTTCATCGCCTCGACAGCCGTTTCGGCAGAGGCATTTCCGGTAATGAGAATAACACAGGTCTGCGGCGACACTTCTTTAACCTGTTTGAGGATGTCTATGCCGCTGACCCCGGGAAGGAACAGGTCGCTGATGATCAGTTCAAAAGCCTGTTTTTTGAGCAGGCTCAGGGCTTTTTCGCCTGAGTAGCAACTGTTAACCCGATAGCCGGCTCTGGAGAGGAGCAGAGAAAGAGCCTGGCAGCTCTCCTGTTCGTCATCGATAAGCAGTATTTGTGCTGGCTGAGCCATTGAATGCCTCCTGGGAGTGAAGCGTCATTTCATTGACGTAGCCTAGCATGAGCAGAAAGCCTCTACAAGTCTTAAAGGGTTACTGCCCTGAGATTAAATTGGTTGAGTTTAATGTGCTCGCGTGTAATTATTGTAAAGCATGATTTTATCCCGGTACTAAGAGGAATTTATGCTGGACGGAATTAATCCACACGCTGCCGCGTTTACGGCGAATCAATTTCATGACCAGACCAGCAGGTCTGTACCTGCTACGCCGAATAGTGAGCATGAAGAAAAGGTTAACAACGCCAGACAGGTCAGGACCATGCCCGGGCAGGATGAAGTGGGACCTGATGGCCGTCAACGTGATTCGTTTGAATTAAGTCAAGAGGCTGAAGAAATCCGCCAATTACAGGCGCGAGACCGGGAGGTTCGCGCGCATGAGGCTGCCCATGCTGCCGCCGGCGGTGCGCATGCAGGTGCTCCCTCTTATACCTTTGAGCATGGTCCAGACGGTCAGACTTACGCTGTTGGCGGTGAGGTCAGCATCAATCTTTCACCCGTCGCCGGAGACCCAGAGGCGACACTGCAAAAAGCCCAGCAGGTTCATGCCGCAGCTCTGGCTCCGGCCGAACCATCAGCTCAGGATATGAAAGTAGCTCAGCGGGCCCAGTCAATGGCAGCCAAGGCACGTATGGATATTGCAGATCAGATGTCAGAGGAATTGAAGACTGTCGGCCGGCAGTTCTCAAAGACTGGTTCCGATGAAGCTGACGGGAGTGAAGTCACCCCCGCTAAAGCCATTGATCGACCTGAACAGAATTCAACAATCGACAATATTCCTTCCGGGTTTGCTCGACTTAGTGTGCAGGCCTGATTCTCTTAATAATAATTCACCATTATTTTTCCATAAATATACATAAGTGGTAATAAATCATTTCTGTGTAATTGTCCGATTTCACATCATTTCCCCGATTTTAGATCACTATTTAGCCTCTTTTTCGCACAAGATCTGTTAGAAATAAAACAGTATTCTAGCTTGACATTATATTGCCTTTTCTGTTTTTATTGCGAAATGATAATTACGTAAATAACCGATATTACTGTTATAATTTAGTTTCAATGAATTTTTTTAGTCATCTCAAAATATATCAAATTTGTTAATCGTAAATCGTTTTCTGAGAGGAAGAGTCAATGGCTGTAACGAAGTTCAAAAAAATAATGGCAGCAAATCGTGGTGAGATCGCAATCCGGATTTTCCGTGCTTGTACCGAATTGGGAATTTCAACTGTAGCAATTTATTCTGAAGAGGATCGTCTTTCTCTGCACCGTTACAAAGCTGATGAGGCTTATCAGATCGGTAAGGGCAAGGGACCGATCGATGCTTACCTGTCGATTGATGAAATTATCGATCTGGCCCGTAAGAAGGATGTTGATGCAATCCACCCTGGTTACGGGTTCCTTTCAGAAAATGCCGAGTTTGCCGAGGCTTGTGAGCGGGCCGGGATCACCTTTATCGGTCCCACTCCAGAAATTCAGCGTCGCCTTGGAGATAAAATTTCAGGCCGCCAGGTGGCCATAGAGGCAGGTGTGCCAATCGTTCCTGGTACCAAGGACCCGGTCCAGACCGATGAAGAAGCCCTCATCTTTGCCAAAGAGTGCGGCTACCCGATTATTGTTAAGGCCAGCTCCGGCGGTGGCGGCCGTGGTATGCGGGTGGTGAATAGTCAGAAGGAGCTGCTGGAGGGAATCCGCAGTGCAGCTTCCGAGGCACAGGCTGCATTCGGTGATGCAACGGTTTTTCTTGAGAAATACGTCGAGAATCCAAAGCACGTTGAGGTCCAGATCCTCGGAGATACCCACGGGAATCTGGTGCACTTTTATGAGCGCGATTGCTCGATTCAGCGGCGGCATCAGAAAGTTATCGAGATTGCCCCATCTCTTTATCTGACCAAGAAAAAACGTGAAGAACTCTGTGCTTATGCGCTGAAGATTGCCAAGTCGGTAAACTACCGTAACGCCGGTACCGTAGAGTTTTTGATGGATAAGGCAGAAAACTTCTACTTCATAGAAGTTAACCCGCGGATTCAGGTTGAGCATACCGTCACCGAACTGGTCACCATGCGCAACCTGGTGCAGGCACAGATTCGGATTGCCGAGGGGCACAAGCTTTCGGATCCGGAGATCGGGATTAAGTCGCAAAAAGACATCGAGCTGCGCGGTTATGCGATTCAGTCACGGATTACGACTGAAGACCCGGCCAATAATTTCGCTCCCGATTTTGGGACCATCAAGGCCTATCGGACCGCAGCCGGCTTCGGTGTGCGTCTCGATGCGGCGGCCGGTTATGCTGGTGCCCACATTACTCCGCATTACGATTCCTTACTGGTCAAAGTATCGACCTGGGGACTGAGCTTCGAATGTGCGGCCCGCACTATGCATCGCGCCCTGCAGGAATTCCGCATCCGTGGGGTCAAAACCAATATCGGGTTCCTGGAAAAAGTGATGACCCATCCGGTTTTCCTCAAGGGGGCCTGTGATACCTCTTTCCTCGACAAGCATCCGGAAGTATTTGATCTGAAGGTCAAAAAAGACCGGGCCAATAAGATTCTCAATTTTATTGGTCACACGACCGTGAATGGATATCCCGGCATTGCCCCGGAAAAGGCCCTGCATTACAAGAACCTGCGCGAAGCAGTGGTCCCGGAAATCCCCTATGGGCAGGCGCATCCACGCGGTACCCGTGATATCCTGCGCGAAAAAGGTGCCAAGGGGCTGGCCGAGTGGACCCGTAAAAATAAGCAGCTGATGATTACCGATACCACCATGCGTGATGCCCACCAATCCCTGATGGCGACCCGTTTCCGGACCTACGATCTGGATCGTATTGCCGAAGCGACTGCGCATTTGGGTGGTGGCCTCTGGTCGTTGGAGATGTGGGGCGGGGCAACCTACGATGTTTCGATGCGCTTTTTACGCGAAGATCCCTGGGATCGTCTGGAGCGGCTGCGGGAGAAGATTCCGAACATCCTCTTCCAGATGTTGCTGCGTGGTTCCAACGCGGTCGGCTACACCAACTACCCTGATAATGTCGTGCAGGAGTTCGTTGCCAAGGCGGCCGAAAAAGGGATCGACGTTTTCAGGGTTTTCGATTCCTTGAACTGGACCACCGGGATGAAGGTGGCGATGGATGCGGTCAACAAGAGCGGTGCAATTTGTGAGGCGGCGATCTGTTATACCGGCGACATTCTCGATCCAAAGCGCGATAAATATCCTCTTGAATACTACGTCAATATGGCGAAAGAGCTCGAGATTATGGGCGCTGATATCCTCGCTATCAAGGATATGGCTGGTCTGCTCAAGCCGTTCGCTGCTGAAAAACTGGTTAAGGCTTTGAAGAACGAAACCGGTCTGCCGATCCACCTGCATACTCACGATACCTCCAGTAACGGTGTCACTACGTTGATGATGGCCGCCCAGGCTGGCTGTGATGTCGTTGACGCCGCGCTGTCTTCGGTTTCCGGTCTGACTGCCCAGCCGAACATGAATGCTCTGTTGGCGGCCTTGGAAGGGACCATATGGGATCCGAAGCTCGATATGGGTGGCTTGCAGAAGCTCGCTAACTATTGGGAAACCTGCCGTACCTACTACGCACCATTCGAGTCGGAGCTGCGCAGTGGTACCGCTCAGGTTTATGAACACGAAATCCCCGGTGGCCAGTACTCCAACTACAAGCCGCAGGTCGAAGGCATGGGTCTCGGTCATCGCTGGGAAGAGTGTAAAGAGATGTACCGCAAGGTCAACGACATGTTCGGTGATCTGGTCAAGGTCACCCCATCGTCGAAGATCGTCGGCGACATGGCGATGTTCATGATTCAGAATAACCTGGAGCCGGAAGATGTTTATGAGCGTGGTCATGATCTGGCCTTCCCGCAGGGGGTTGTCGATTTCTTCAAGGGGATGATCGGCCAGCCTTACGGTGGTTTTCCGGAAAAGTTACAGAAAATAATCCTCAAGGGGGAGCAGCCGCTCACCTGCCGCCCGGGTGAATTGCTCGAGCCGGTCGACTTCGTGCTGAAAAAGGATGAGCTGGAGAAAAAACTCGGCCACAAGGTGCGTGACGAGGATGTCCTCTCGGCGGTACTTTATCCCGGCGTCTATGAGGAATATGATCGCTTCCGCCAGGAATTCAGTGATACCTCAGTCCTGCCGACTCCAGTATTCTTCTACGGTCTCGATGTCGGTGATGAGGTTACTATCGATATCGAAGCGGGAAAAACCCTGATCGTCAAGCTGAATGCGATCGGTCGGGTGCGTGAAGACGGCACCCGCAACATTTACTTTGAGCTGAACGGTGAACCGCGCTCTGCAACGGTCAAGGATGATTCCGTTGAGTCGGACGAGAGCAGTCATGTGAAGGCTGATCCTGATAATGCGAAAGAGGTCGGTGCCCCGATGCCGGGCAAGATCTTCAAGCAGTTGGTTGATGCCGGCGATGAAGTTAAAGAAGGTGATGTGCTGATGGTGACCGAGGCAATGAAGATGGAGACCAACATCAAAGCCAAAAAAGCAGGCGTTATTAAGGAAATTGTTTTTGGTGAAGGTGACCAGGTTGATCAGGGCGATCTGCTGCTGATTTTCGATTAAGAAAAACTTCACATGGTGTGAATTTAAGCCGGGCCGGAATGGCCCGGCTATTTTTTTGTCTGCGGATCGGGGGAAAATGGTTGTTCTTGTCAGTGAATAGGCAGGCTGTCAATTTTAGCTTGAAGAAGGGCGCGGATCGATTTCCCGTCCGCCATCGTCAGAACTTCTTGCGCGACCGCTGCTGCATCTGAGGTGTCGATTAGACCAATAAATTCTTTGAGCCGTGGAATGTAGGGGGCGGAGATGGAGAATTGGCGGATGCCGATGCCAACCAGTGCAAATAGGCAGACGGGGTCGGTTGCCATTTCGCCACAGAGGCAGAGATCTGTTCCGTGTTCATTGGCGACCGTCGCTAAAGAGTTGAGCGAAAGCAGCACGGCGGGGTGCAGGGGGTCATAGTAGCGTTGTACCAACGCATTCCCGCGGTCGGCGGCCAAAAGGTATTGGACCAGGTCGTTGGTGCCCAGGGAAAAGAAATCGACTTCTTTGGCCAGGTGTGGTGCCAGGCGCACGGCAGCCGGAACTTCTATCATGGCTCCAATCGGAACCGAGTCGGCAAAAGGGATCTTCAGCCGTTTCAGGTTTTGCATCGCCTCGGTGACGATTTCTTTGCAGCTGCGGATCTCTTCAATGTTCGAAATCATCGGAAATAAGAGCCGGATCGGCCCGTGCGTTGCCGCCATTAAAATCGCTTCGATCTGGGTCTGGAAAATTTCCCGGTTGTCGAGGCTGACCCGGACAGATCGCCAGCCCATAAACGGATTATCTTCCTTGGGGGCGGTGAAATAGGGTAACGCTTTGTCCCCACCGATATCGAGAGTGCGGATGGTGACCGGTTCACCATTGAAGTCTTCGATGACCCGTCGGTAGAGTTGGTACTGATCCTCCCGGTCCGGGAAACTGCTTCGGGTCATATAGGGGAATTCCGTACGGTAGAGACCGACCCCTTCGGCACCGTTGCGAAGTGCAATGTTGATATCGCTGACCAGGCCGATATTGGCGCGCAGCTGAATCCGCTGCTTGTCCCTGGTTGCTGCGGGGATGTCGCGTAATCGGTCGAGGCGTTCTTTTTCCTGGACACGGTCATGCTCAAGGCGGAAGTATTCGTCGAGGACTGTATCGCTTGGATTCAGATAGATGCAACCTGCGTTGGCATCGAGAATCAGCTCGGTATCCTGCTCTATCAGTGCGGCGGCACCTTTGACGCCAATCAGGGCGGGGATGCCGAGAGCTTTGGCCATGATAACCGAGTGTGAGTTCGCCTCGTTTGACTCGATAATCATGCCGCGGATCAGTTCATGGTCGAGGATCGCCATGTCGGATGGAAGCAAGCGTTTAGCGACCAGGATGCCGGCGTGATGCAGGTGCAGGCCCTCAGGCTCCTGGCCGACCAGGTTTGCCAGCAGTCGGCGGCCGATGTCTTCCATGTCGGCGGCCCGCTCACGCAGGTAGGCGTCTTCCATGTTGGCAAAGGCTTCCAGGTAGCTGCCGATCACCTTCTTCAGGGCGTAGGGGGCGCTGTGACCATCGTCGATCTGCTCATGCAGGCGCTCGATGAAACCACGATCTTCCAGAATCATCAGGTGAGTGTGGAAGATCGCCGCATCCTCCTGGGTCAGCTGATCGGCGACCCGTTTTTCCAAATAAAGAGTCTGGATTCTGGTTTTCCGTAATGCTTCGTCAAGCTTCTTCAGCTCGGCTTCGGTGTCAACATCGTGTTCGTCAAAAATGTCGGCAAAGCCTAGCTGCTGATCGATCAGGTTGGCCGGCCCTGTGACGACTCCAGGATAGGCGACCTGGCCACGGAGAACCGTCGGTTCCAGTTCATGGCTCTCAGCAGGTGTGAGGTCGGGTAATCCCTGGTCGCCAGAGTCGGGCAGGAGCTTTTTGCTGTCTATCGTATCAAGCAGGCGGGCATTGACGACAATAGAGGCAACCTGAAAGGCAATGGTGGTGAGAGTGGAAAGCTCTTCATCGGAAAAATGGTGTGCTTTGCGGGTCTGGATAACCAGGACGCCGACTGACAGGTTGCGATCAAACAGGGGGATGCCGACGAAGGTGTGGAACTGTTCTTCCTTGGTTTCGGCAAAATAGCGGTAGTGTGGATGGTTTTGAGGTTCTTCCAACGCTAGAATGCGCTGTTCTTTGGCAACTTGGCCGGTCAGGCCTTCACCGATTTGCAAACTGACGGTGCCGATTGACGCAGGGTCAAGACCGTGGGTGGCGCGGAGTCTCAGGGTGGACGCGTCATCATCCAGCAGGTAGAGAGAGCAGACGTCAGAGTGGGCTCTTTCGGCGACCAGATGAACGATGTTGCTGATGGTTTCATCCAGGTCGTGAGACTGAAGAATCAGGGTGCTGATATCTTCAAGCGTACTTAACCCGAGACTGCGATCAGATTTTTTGTGAATTTTAGGGGTCATAGGGAAGCCGACGGAAAATGCATAAAATTAAAACTTGTATAGTTTAGCGCAAAAGTCGTCTTTTGGCGACCGCAAAAAAAACGCCGTCAAGGGGAGAGAGGTCCTTGACGGCGAAGAGGGATGTTGCTGTCCGTTCGGGCGGGAACGGGATATATCCCTATGCATTTGCTCAGCTATAAAGCAATAGCTGTGCCATGATTTTGCTTGCGACAAGAAAGTTGTTGAGGCGGGCTTTTCTGCGGGTTTTTAAATTTGAACTTTCAGGGGAGTGTGCCACTGATGGCACATAAATGGGCCGGAATGTCGCGGTTTGGTCTTATCACCACCTGGATCGGCAAAATCGCTATGTGTCACAAGTGGCACAGAAGGAGAGACTTAGTGCACTTTTTGGCACACTGTCTATATTTTGTCACGGCACGCTTTGCTATCGATATTTTGTCTCTGCAGCATTCGGTAGAACGTTCGGCGTGGGATGTCGGCCAGTCGTGCGGCAGCTGATACGTTGCCGCCTGCCTGGCGCAAGAAGTGGATGAGCAGGTCAGCCTCAATCTTTCCGCTCTGCTGGTCTCGTTGTTGGCGCAGGCCTAACTCGCCAGCGGTCATTTCCCCTTTTTGTTTGCGTAATAGCTCGCCAAAAACGACCGGGAGCTGTTCCAGATGAATGACCTGGTCAGGCGAAAGCACGACGGCGCGCTCGATTATGTTTTGCAGCTCGCGAATATTTCCGGGCCAGTGATAGCACATCAGCGCCTGTCTGGCGTTGTCATCAATTTTGTGAATCGTTTTGTTGAGCCGCCGTGCCGCATGGTTGAGAAAATGATCAACCAGTTGGTGAAGTGAGTTCAGGCGGTTGCGTAGCGGCGGCATGGTGATAGTAAAAACATTGATTCGATAGAACAGGTCTTCGCGAAACCAGCCTTTGCTGATACCGACCTCAAGCGGTTTGTTGGTTGCTGCGATAACCCGGACGTCAACCTTGATGGTTTTGGTGCTGCCGACCGGTTTGATTTCACCGCTGTCGAGGACCCGTAAGAGTTCGGCCTGCAGCTTTGGCGTAATATCGCCGATTTCATCAAGGAAAATAGTCCCGCCGTCGGCCGCTTCGAAGAGGCCCTTTTTGTCATTGACAGCACCAGTGAAAGAGCCTTTTTTGTGGCCGAACAGTTCACTTTCCAGCAGGCTGTCGGTCAAGGTGGTGCAGTTGACGGTGACCAGCGGTTTGTCGGCGCGCTGACTGGCTTCATGGATCGCCCGGGCGGTTAGTTCCTTGCCGGTACCACTTTCTCCACGGATCAAAACCGAAGTCGGTGTCGGGCCGACCTGTTTGATCATATGCAGTACACCCTGGGTGCGTGGGTCGTTGCCGATAATGCTTGTCCCGGCATATTCCTGGTCCAGAGCTCGGCGGGCCAGGTCGTATTTCTGTTCGAGGTTGGTGCGATCTTCTTCGAGTTGATTTATCGAGTAGGGCAGGCACATGCGGGCATCAGCCAGGCCCTGGTAAACAGCAACCGCATGTTCGCGACAAGTGGCATAGCCGCAACAGGCACAATTCAGCTCATCCTGCTCGGTGAATTTTTCCGTTTCGTTGAGGATTCTTCTGATCGAGTCACCGCTGGGGCGCTCAAGTTTATGCTGGCGGTTGAAGAATTGTCGGTCCAGGGGGAGCGCTTCTGGGACTCTCAAATAATGTCTTGAAGGTTTATAGGGAATGTTCTGTTTCCGGTAATTGATGATCAGGTTGCGTTTGGAAAAAGAGGTGAGGCGATTGGTCCGGCCGGGGCCGCCGATGCAGCCGCCATTGCAAAACCGCACATCGACATACTGTGGAGAGATCCGGCCGGCAGCCAAATCGTGGATGACCTCCATACTCGCTTCTTCGCCAACGGTCGCAACATAGTTTGGGTCTAGCCCGTTGTTGACGATGCCAAAATTATTGAACGGGCCACCATAGATCGAGAAGCTGCGACCGGAGCTGGTCGGCAGGCCGGCAAAAGGGGATTTGGTGAGCCGGTGTGGGTCGATCTTCCGTTCCTGTAGCATCCGGTTCAGTTCACTGTAGGTCAGAACCGTGTCGATGGCGCCCTTAACCGTTTCCGATGAAATTTCGAACTTTCCGCCGATGCAGGAGCTGATGTAGACCACTTGAATGTCCTGGCCACGGTGCGCCTTGATAAAACGGCCGATGGCAACCATCGGTGAGACCACCGGAATCAGGTTTTTCAGCAGGCGGGGGTGGTGTCGCTCGATCAGGTCGACCACGGTCGGACAGTGGCTGGATATCAGCGGGTAATCGAGTTTTTTGCCGATCAGCTCGCGGTATTCGGGCGCGATGATTTCCACCCCGGCCGTGCCTTCAAGGACTTCGTCAAAACCAAGTTTTTTCAGTGCTGTGACCATCTGAGCCGGGTCGATATCGTAAAAGAAAGCCGGGAAAGAGCAGCCGAGAACAGCAACGACCGGTTGTTCACTGCGCAAGCGTTCCTCGGTTTCTTTGATTGCGTCAGAGATCACCTTGGCTTTTTGTGAACAGACCTGGATGCATTTGCCACACCCGATGCAACGGTGATGAATGACCTCCGTCGACTCCTTGAAGACGCCGATCGCTTTGGTCGGGCAATTGCGGACACAGGCGTAGCATTTGCGACAGCGGTCGTGAACGGTGGCAATGGGCCCTGAGCTTTTGGAGGTCGACATGGTGAAATCCTTCAGTAGGCAGAAGCGATTTCGGATTGTGCCATTTGTGGCACAAGGGTGTCAAGCAGAGGTTCGTTGCAGCAGGTAGCGACCCACCTGTTCGCTGTGATGGCATGCAACCAGGCGGTCTTTGCCACAGCCGTTCAGTGGGGGTGATAGCTCCCGGCAGAGTTGGTCGGCGTAAGGACAGCGCGGATGGAAATAGCAGCCACTCGGCGGATTGACCGGCGAGGGGATTTCTCCTGATAGTGGAGTCGGCCGCGGTTGCTCCGGATTGGGAACCGGGACCGCGTTAAGCAGTGCTTCGGTGTAGGGGTGCCGTGGTGAGTGGTAGAGGTCTGCGGCGGCAGCCAGCTCAACTATTTTGCCCAGGTACATGACGGCGATCCGGTCACTGACATGCTCGATTACCGCCAGGTCATGGGCGATAAAAAGGTAACTGAGATTGTGTTCCTGCTGGATTTCACGCAGCAGGTTGAGGATCTGTGCCTGCACCGAAAGGTCGAGTGCGGAAACCGGCTCATCGGCGATGATCAGGGTCGGCTGAACTGCGAGTGCGCGGGCAATGCCGACCCGCTGCCGCTGACCTCCGGAGAACTCATGCGGATAACGCTGCATATGCTCAGCAGTTAAGCCAACTTTTTCCAGCAGCTTCACGACCTGTTCCGGAACCTGGCGTGCCGTGGCCAGTTTGTGGATAATAAAGGGCTCGCTGAGGATTTCACCGACAGTCATCCGTGGGTTAAGTGAGGAGAAAGGGTCCTGGAAAATCATCTGCAACTGGCGGCGGTAGGGGCGCATCTGCCGTGCGGAAAGAGGTGCCAGGTCGGTTCCGTTGAAGATCACCTGACCCTGGTCGGCCTGTTGCAGTCGCATGATCAGCTTGCCGGTGGTCGATTTGCCACAGCCCGATTCCCCAACCAGGCCGAGAGTTTCTCCCTCTTCCAGGCTGATTGAGAGATCATCGACGGCAACCAGCCGGCCCCTTTTTCTGCCAAAGGAATCGGTGGTGCGGAAGCTTTTTCGTAGATTGCGAACTTCGAGCAACGGCATCGTTAATATCTCCAGCAGCGAACCCAGTGTTCCGGTTCAACCTCCAGTAGCTCCGGAGCCTGGTGACCGCACGGCGAACAGGGGGCATCGCAACGCTCAATAAATAAGCAACCGTCATGATGCTCACGCAGGTTCGGTAGTTGGCCGGGAATGGTCGGTAATGCTTCCTTGTTGCCGAAGCGTGGAATGCAGTTGAGCAGCCCCTGGGTATAGGGGTGTAGTGGGTTGTCAAAAAGCATGGCAACCGGGCCGGTCTCGACAATTTGGCCAGCGTACATGATCGCCAGTTTGTCAGCATTGCCAGCGACGACGCCCAGATCGTGGCTGATCAACAGGGTAGCCATCTGCCGCTTTTCTTTCAGTTGCAGCAACAGATCCATGATTTGCGCCTGGATGGTGACGTCGAGGGCCGTGGTCGGCTCGTCGGCGATCAGCAGTTTCGGATTGCAGGCCAGGGCCATGGCGATCATGATCCGCTGTCGCTGGCCACCGGAGAGTTGATGGGGGTAGTCGCGCAGCCGACGTTTGGTATCGGAAATGCCGACCAGTTTGAGCAGTTCTGCGGCCTTGTCGAGCGCTTGCTGCTCGCTGTCACCCTCGTGCAGTTGCAGCACTTCAGCAATCTGGTCGCCGATGCGTAGCACCGGGTTGAGGGACGTCATCGGTTCCTGGAAAATCATCGAGATGTCGTTGCCGCGGATACGGCGCATTTCCATTTCCGGCAACATCAGCAGATCATGGCCGGAGAGGATGATTTCACCGCCGACCACTCGGCCCGGTTCCGGCAGCAGGCGCAGCAGCGAAAGCGCGGTCATCGATTTGCCGCAGCCCGATTCGCCGACCAGAGCCAGGGTTTCTCCCTTGTCGATGCTGAAAGAGACGTCGTCGACCGCTTTGACCAGGCCGGACCGGGTAAAGAAATAACTGCGCAGGTTTTTGACTTCAAGACGTGGTGGCATCGGTTTCTCGTATTCTGGTTCAGTTGCTTCATGTGTACAGGTTTGCGCGGCGCTGGTCAAGTATCCTGCGCTTTGCAAACGGCGGACTGCGTGTTACCATCGCGCACCCTGAAATTTAAGCCGAATGTCGATAAGGAACCTGTATGTCCGGAACGCCTGAAATTATTAACCTGCTGGTTGAAGAAACCGGCTTTAAATCGAATCAAGTTGCAGCGACCGTTGCGCTGCTGGAAGAGGCGGCCACTGTGCCGTTTATCGCCCGTTACCGCAAAGAGGTTACCGGTGAGCTGGATGAGGTGCAGATCCGTCTGCTGCAGGAGCGGCTAGCCTATCACCAGGAGTTGAATGAACGACGGCAGACAATTCTGAAGTCGATCGCTGAGCAGGGGCAGTTGGCGGCAGAGTTAAGGGACAGAATCCTTGCCTGCCGACAGAAGACCGAGCTGGAAGACCTCTACCTGCCGTATAAGCCGAAGCGCCGAACCAAGGCGACCATCGCACGAGAAAAAGGTCTCGCGCCGCTGGCCGAACAGCTGCTGGCCCTGACCGGTAGTGAAGTTGACCTGGAACAGCTGGCAGCGGCCTATGTCGATGCGGAGAAGGAGGTGGCGGATGCCGCTGCGGCACTCACAGGAGCGGGCCACATTTTGGCCGAGCAGTTTGCCGATCAGGCCGATGCCAGGGCTCTGGTACGGGAGTTGACCTGGAAGCAGGGAGAGTTTTGTTCCCAACCCGCCCGCGGTAAAGAGGGCACGGTCAGTAAATACGAAATGTATTATGATTTCAGTGAACCGCTCCGGCAGGTGCCGTCACACCGGATGCTGGCGATGCGTCGTGGTGAAAAAGAAGAAGTTCTCCGGCTGTCGGTCGCTGCTCCGGAAGAGGATATCCTGCGCCACTTGGCCAAGGAGTTGATCCCGGTAGCGAGCGGTTGCCGCGATTGGCTTCAGCAGGTGGTCGCGGATGCTTATCAGCGCCTGCTCGCCCCTTCCATCGAAGTTGAACTGCGGCTGCAGGCGAAAAAAGCTGCCGATGATGAAGCGATCCGGGTGTTCGCTGAGAATCTGCGCAACCTGCTGCTGGCTGCGCCGGTTGGAAGCAGGCGGGTGCTCGGGGTTGACCCGGGGCTGCGGACCGGCTCCAAGCTGGCAGTCGTTGACGAGACCGGTCGTTTTCTGGAACATGTGACCATCTATCCGCATGCCGGCAGCGGTCGGGTAGCGCCGGCCCAACAGGAATTGCTGCGGCTGCTGCAAACGCACAACATCGACATGCTTGCCATCGGCAACGGGACCGCCGGTCGCGAGATGGATCAGTTCTGCCGGCAGACCATCAAAGAGGCAGGGCTGAAGCTGTCGGTGGTGATGATCAGTGAGTCGGGAGCCAGTGTTTATTCCGCCTCCGATATTGCCCGCGAAGAATTTCCCGAGCTCGATCTGACCGTCCGCGGGGCGATCTCAATTGCCCGGCGCTTACAGGATCCGTTAGCCGAACTGGTCAAGGTTGACCCGAAGAGTATCGGTGTCGGCCAGTATCAGCATGATGTCAGCCAGACCGCGCTGAAAAAAGCCCTCGACGAAGTGGTTGAGTCGTGCGTTAACTACGTCGGAGTTGATCTGAATACGGCCAGCTGGGCGTTGCTCAGTTTTGTCTCCGGGATCGGTGAGTCGTTGGCCAAGGCGATTGTTCGCAAACGTGACGAACAGGGCGCATTTAGCCGTCGTGAACAGTTGCTGGAAGTGCCGCGATTCGGGAAAAAAGCCTTTGAGCAGGCGGCCGGTTTTTTGCGTATCCGTAATGCTGAACAGCCACTCGATAACACCGCCGTTCATCCGGAGCGTTACCCATTGGTCGAGCAGATGGCCGCTGATGCTGGAGTGACGGTCGCGCAACTGCTCGCCGAATCGACACGACTGCAGAAGATTGAGCTTAAAAACTATGTCAGCGAAGAGGTCGGCTTGCCAACTTTGCAGGATATCTTCGCTGAACTGAAAAAGCCGGGCCGGGATCCGCGCGAAAGTTTTACAACGACAGCCTTTCGCGAAGATGTCATGGAGATGAAGGATCTGCAGGAGGGGATGCGGCTGAACGGGGTCGTGACCAACGTTGCGGCGTTCGGTGCCTTTGTCGATATCGGCGTCCACCAGGATGGTCTGGTTCATATCAGCCAACTGGCAGACAGTTTTGTCAAAGATCCGAACCGGATCGTCAAGGTCGGGCAGCAGGTCCAGGTCAAAGTTCTCAGTGTCGATCAACAGCGCAAACGGATCTCTTTGAGTATGAAATCCGACTCGGAGCCAGCTTCAGCTCCGCCGCAACGGCGAGAAAAACAACGGCCGCGCAAAGTCGAAAGCCCGCAAGTCACGACCGATCTGGCGAGTGCCTTGGAAAAGTCTGGTTTCAGAGTGAAGAAAAGGAAATAATAGGCGGATGGATAACAAACTGGTTGATCTGCATATCCATTCCACCAGTTCGGACGGTTATTACTCTCCGGAAGAACTGGTGACGATGGCCAAAGAAGCCGGCTTGGCGGCAATTGCCCTGGCTGATCATGATAATGTCGCTGGTATCGCCGCGGCGCAGCGGGAAGGTGTTGAGCAGGGCATCGAAGTGTTGACCGGGGTGGAGCTGTCGACCCAGTGGTACGAGTATTATGACATGCATTTGCTCGGTTACGGTTTTGATCCCCAGGACCCTTATTTGAACCGTGAGTTGCACGAGTTTCAGGAGTTTCGTGCTGGGCGCAACCGGCAAATTATTGATCGGGTCAATGAAAAGCTGGCTGAAGAAGGGCGGGCCGCGATCGACCCGGATGCCGTCCGACAACTGGCGGGCGGAACCATCGGGCGGCCGCATATTGCACAGGCCTTGCGCGCAGCAGGTTACGTTGCCGACAACGAGGAGGCGTTCAATCGTTATCTGGTCCCCTGTAATGTGCCGAAAAGGTATTTCCCGGTGGATGAAGCGATCGGTTTGATTCAGCGCAGCGGAGGCATTGCTGTGCTGGCACATCCTCCCTATATCACTCGGGAGCGGCGTCAGCTGGAAAAGCTGGTTGCCGAGCTGGTCGGGCTGGGCCTTGATGGTATCGAAGCTTACAATAACGGCTCTAATATGGAAGATACCGACTGGTTGATCAAGCTGGCCCGTGCACATGGTCTGGCCGTGACGGGGGGCTCCGATTTTCACGGCGATCCAGGCTCGAACATCGAAATCGGCAGCGGTTTTCGGGGCATGAAAATACCCTATCGCTGTGTTGAAGAGGTCAATTCTGCTCTACAGAAAAGATTGCAGGCATAGAACACTGTGCAGAAAAAGCCCCATCACGAACTGTAAGGGCTTTACTTATCGTGTTGAAGGCCGCCTCCTGATTTGGGAGGCGGCTTTTGTACTTTCAGGGGGGGCTCTCTTGAAGCTTGCTACTTTCGAGATTGGTAATAATGTCTACGTGCCAGAAGCAATTCATTTTGGTTTCACTGGAGCGGGGATTGTTGAAGTGGTCAAAAACTTGGCCGTCCATCACGTCATTCCCGCAGGAAGTTGCTTTGAATGACTCCACTGTCTGGGAGACTGCCCGTACATGCGTTTAAACTCTCGGCTGAATTGAGAGGAACTCACGTAGCCTACTTCCATAGCCGCTACGTTCACATTCATTCCTCCGGCAATCTTCATGGCGGCGCTGTTCAGCCGCATAGACTTCACAAACTGGATGGGCGACATCGTGGTCGCCTGCTTGAATTTGCGGTGTAAAACGGCCCGGCTCATCCCCACCTGTGCGGCCATGTCTTCGATGGTGACCGCTTCGCCCAGGCGGGAAGACAAATACTCAATGGCCCGGGCAATTTCATTGCCCACTCCAAAAGCGCGCCTAGCGGAATCCCCCGCATCCCCCTTCAGCACAGCGTAGTACAGCTCCCGAAGCCGACCGTCCCCAAGTACCGCCGTATCCGCCGGGCTATCCCGCAATTTCAGCAGCCGCAACAGCGCGTCAGTAAATGCGTCGTCCCAGCGAGCAAGAGCAACCCCCTGCGGGAGCGGACCGCCCTTGGGCTTGCGGATGGCCCCAGCGGCGCTTTCCATCTCAATGGCCAGTTCGGTCATCACTCTCGTATCCAGGGAGATATACACTCCCAGGAGGGGATTGTCCTTTGATGCTGTGCGTATCCCTGCCTCCACCGGCATCGACATGGCGCAGCACATATATTGACTGCTGTCATATACGTATGACTTGCCATCCAATATCGCTTCCTTGGCCCCGCTCACGATGGCCACCACGGTGGGTTCGTACACCGCAGGAGCGCAGCGCAGCGGCTCGGTATAGTGGAAGAGTTGCACCCCCTTCACCCCGGTTTCCACCATGCCATCTCCGCTGGCCCTGTATTCAATGAGTTGTTTAATTTGTTGTTTGCTCATGTAACCAGCGTAGCACTGAGAAACGGGCAAATCAACTATGTCGATACAAATAGGCATCTTTTCGAGACCATAACGCCTAGTTATACTTTCCATTGAGAGTTATGGTTGTTTCAGCCAAGGAGGCACCTGTCGCATAAACAACCATCTGCTGCTGGGGAAAGTGGAAAACAAAAAACTCTTCCAGCGGCGCGTAAAACAAGGAGTTCGAACAATGACAAATCAAAAAAAAATTGGACCAAAGGGCTGGACACCGGAGCGAATCGGCTCCCTCGCAGGCAAAACATACCTCATCACCGGTGCCAACAACGGTGCGGGATTTGAAGCTGCGCGGGCCTTTCTGGCCAAGGGCGCAAAAGTGGTGATGATGAACCGCAACGCCGATAAGTCAAACGCCGCCATCAAGACCCTGAAACAGGAGTTTGGCAGTAATGCTGACGTGACTTTCGTGCGTATGGATCTGGGAGTATTAGATTCCGTGCGGGAAGCGGCGGCAGAGGTCATGGAGAAGG